>JAAZLF010000084.1 GCA_012799425.1 Actinomycetales bacterium
AGCGGCATGGTCACGGAGTTCTCATGAACTCGGAATCCGTGCCGGGTCCCCACCGGCAGCCATAGCGCGTGCCCGGCGGTCAGCGTCCGGCCCTCCTGCTCGATGTCGACCTCCGCTGAACCCCGCACCTGCCACAGGAGCACGTGGACGTCGCTCTCCTGCAGCCCCACCAAGGAGGTCTCGGGGATCCAGATGCGCCAGGGGGCATCTGCGGCACTGCCATATCGCTGGATGGTCATGTGTTCACCTCAGTGCATCCGGGGCCGGTTCTGTCGCTCTCGGATCCCGGCATGGCGGAATCTGCGCACCTGTTGTCGCGAACTGTGCACTCTACTAAGGGTAGGTACACCTAAGTTACTGGGGTCCGGTGCGTGGCACCCCGGCACGGACCGCACTCCACCACCCTTCGTGCGGCACCCGGGGACGTGCCCGCACCATCGGTCCCAGAAAGGCATTCCATGACGATCACGTCCTCCCGCATCAGCCGCCGCGCTCTCCCCCTCCTCGCTCTGTCGACGGTCGCCGGAGCCGCTGCATGCTCCACCGGTGGCAGAGACGGCACCGGCGCCTCCGGTCGGGACGGCGGAGGCGGCGAGCCGTCGGCCGAGGACCTCCTGCCCGCGGCCGAAGGAGCGACGCGGTACCCGTTGACCCTGACCACCTGGCTCGGGGAGTCCGTGCTCGAGCAGCGCCCCTCGCGCATCGCGACAGTCGGCTTCTCCGTGAACACCGACATGCTCCAGGCGCTGGGGGCGACGCCGGTGTACACGATCACCGAGGACGTCGACTACGCCTGGCGCGACCAGGAATGGTTCCGGTCCATCGAGGTGATCGACACCGCGACCCGGAAGGATCCGATCAACGTCGAAGGGATCGCGGCCGCCGTCCCGGACCTGATCATCGCGATGAACTCGCTGACCGACGAGGGCGAGTACGAACGACTGCGGGACATCGCCCCGGTGCTGGACGTCGCCACCGCCGAGGAGCTCGGCGACCAGTTCGACTGGCGTGCGGCCCAGCTGCTGGTCGGCACGGCTCTGGACCTCGAGTCCGCCGCACAGGACGTCATCGAGGAGGCCGACGGGGCGATCAGCGACGTGGCCGCGCAGCATCCCGAGTTCGAGGGCCTCACGATCACCATCGGCACGGACTACGGCGGGCAGTACGAGCTCGAGTACTACACCACCACCGGCGGCACTGCGGAGACGATCATGAGCGAGCTCGGCTTCGCCCCGAACCCGCTGGCGGAGAACTTCCTCGACGACGCGGTGGTCTCCGCGGAGAACACGTCCCTGCTGGACGCGGATGCGCTGGTGGTGATCTACGCGGATGAGGAGACCCGCGAGGCGAGGGAGGGGCTCGCCCTCTTCCAGGACCTGCCGCCGGTCTCCGAGGGCCGGTACGTATCCCTGACCAACTCCGCGGAGGACCCCACGGCGCTGGTGACCCCGGACGGCCGCGAGACCGCCAACCCGACCTGGGTACTGCGCCGCGGAGCCAGCGCAGTCAGCCTTCCCTGGGCAGTGGACGTGGTGGCGAACCAGTGGCTGGCCGATCTCGACCTGCGCTGATGACGACCTGTTCCATGACAGCAGCGGTCCCACCCAGGCACAGGAGGCGGCACCGTGGCGCAGATCGTTGAGCGCTCGGTGCCGCGCGACGACGACCCCGCCGGCCCGTCGGCCCGGCCCGCCGGCTCCGCCGTGCGCGCTCGGCGGGCTGCGGGTCCTGTGGTGCTGCTCATCGCCCTGGCGGTCACCACGGTGGGGAGCCTCGCCGTCGGCTCCAAGCCGCTCCCCCTGGATCAGGTGTGGCAGGGGCTGTGGCATCGTGACGGCTCCGAAGCGGCGACGATCATCTGGACCCTGCGCCTGCCCCGTGCGGTGGTCGCGGTCGTGGTCGGCGCGGCCTTCGGGGTCGCCGGCGCCCTGATCCAGGCGCTGACGCGCAACCCGCTCGCCGATCCGGGCATCCTCGGCGTCAACGCCGGTGCAGGCTTCGCCGTGACGCTGGCGGTCGGCCTGTTCGGCGTCACCGGCATCACGGGCTACATCTGGTTCGCCTTCCTCGGCGCCGCCGGGGCCACTGTGCTGGTCTCCCTGATCGGCGCAACCGGCAGAGGTCCGCTCTCGCCGGTGACGCTGGTCCTCGCCGGCGTCGCGCTCGGGGCGGTGCTCGGCGGCTTCTCCACCTTCCTCACCCTGATCGACGAGGACACCTTCCGTGCGATCCGTTCCTGGGGACTGGGGTCGATCGCTCGGACCGGGCTCGACGAGGTCCTGGACGCCGCTCCGTTCCTGCTGCTCGGCCTGCTGCTCGCAGTCGGGATCTCCGGCGCCCTGAACTCGATCGCTCTGGGCGATGACATGGCAGCCTCGCTCGGTGCCCGGATCCGACGCACCCGCTTGCTCGCGCTGCTGGCAGTCACCCTGCTGGCGGGCGGGGCCACCGCACTGACCGGCGGGCTCGCCTTCGTCGGCCTGATGGTGCCCCACGTGGTCCGCTGGTTCACCGGCCCGGACCAGCGATGGATCATCCTGTCCTCCGCGCTCGCGGCACCGGTGCTGGTGCTCGCCGCCGACACCCTCGGACGGTGGATCGGCCGTCCGGGCGAGGTGGAGGTCGGAGTGGTCACCGCCATCATCGGTGCCCCGGTGCTGATCGCGCTGGTCCGCCGGAGGGCGGTGAGCGGACTGTGAAGGACCTCCAGCGTCCCCGGGACGCAGTGGACTTCGGATACACCTCCTGGACAGTGCGGGGGACATGGTTCTCCCTGCGCCTTCCCGCCAGGTCGCTGATCCT
>JAAZLF010000085.1 GCA_012799425.1 Actinomycetales bacterium
CGCCGTCCCCGAAGCGGATCTCGCCACCGCGACCTGCGAGATCACCGGGCAGGACATCTCCGTCGAGCCCGCGGACCCCGAGGTCACGATCGCGACCATCGGCACCGAGGAGTATCACGACCTCTACGACGTCTTCCCCTCCGGTGACCAGGAGGTCTCCGTGGCGTGCGAGGGCGTGCAGGAGGTCGTGGTCGCGGAGATGGGGATGTCGGGGACGCTGATCGGCGCCGGCGTGGGGGTGGTGCTGCCGGTGGTGCTCGGCATCCTGGCGCTGGTGATGACGATCTCGGGAGCGGTGGCGCTGATGCGCTCCTGAGCGCACCGCCTCCCGGCCCGCGGTGCTGCGCCCGCGGTCGGCGTCCGGGTCAGGCGGTGGTCACGACCTCGACCCGCTGGAACTCCTTGAGGTCGAGGTAGCCGGTGGTGGCCATGGCGTGACGCAGGGCGCCGACCAGGTTGGTGGTGCCGTCGGCCGCGATCGAGGGGCCGAACAGGATCTGCTCGAGCGGTGCGACCGTGCCCACCGGCACCCGGTGCCCGCGGGTGAGCGTGGGGTGGTGCGCCTCGCTGCCCCAGTGGTGGCCGCGGCCGGGGGCCTCCTCGGCGCGGGCCAGGGCCGCACCGACCATCAGTCCGTCGGCGCCGCAGGCGATCGCCTTGACCAGGTCGCCGGAGCGGCCCAGGCCGCCATCGGCGATGACGTGCACGTAGCGGCCGCCGGATTCGTCCATGTAGTCGCGGCGCGCAGCAGCGACATCCGCGACCGCGCTCGCGAGCGGCACCGAGATGCCGAGGGTCTCCTGCGTGGTCTGCGAGGCGCCGCCGCCGAAGCCGACGAGCACGCCGGCCGCGCCGGTGCGCATGAGGTGCAGGGCGGCGGTGTAGGTCGCGCAGCCGCCCACGATCACCGGGACGTCGAGCTCGTAGATGAAGCGCTTGAGGTTCAGCGGCTCGCGGTCCGAGGAGACGTGCTCGGCGGAGACGGTGGTGCCGCGGATGAAGAACAGGTCCACGCCCGCGTCCACGACGGTCTTCCAGTGCTCCTGGGTGCGCTGCGGGGACAGAGCGCCCGCCGCGGTGACCCCTGCGTCGCGCAGCTGCTGGAGGCGGTCGCGGATCAGCTCGGCCTTGACCGGCTCGGAGTACAGCGAGCGCATCACCGAGACGACATCGGCATCGGACGAGCTCGCGAGCCGCTCGAACTGTGCGGCGGGGTCCTCGTAGCGGGTCCACAGGCCCTCGAGGTCCAGCACGCCGAGACCGCCGAGGCGCCCCAGCTCGATCGCGGTCTCGGGCGACATCAGCGAATCCATCGGCGCGGCGAAGATCGGGATGTCGAAGTGGTAGGCGTCGACCTGCCAGGAGGTGGAGACGTCCTCCGGGTCGCGGGTGCGACGGGACGGGACCACCGCCACGTCGTCGAAGCTGTAGCTGCGGCGTCCGCGCTTGTTCCGGCCGATCTCGATCTCGCTCATCACACCGGGGAGTCTACCGTCGGCGCGCACTGCTGCAGTCCTCGCCGTCGCGGCGGCGGGTCGCGGGCTACCGTGGGCCGATGAGCTCCGAGCACCTCCCCGGTATCGACCCCGAGGTCGAGGACGCAGGACCCCCGCCGCGCGCGACGCGGCTGGATGCGGAGGGGATGCCCCTGGACCGTCCCGGCACGGGTTCCGACGAGGGCTCCCCCGCGCTCGACCGCGGTCCTTCGTCGCTGCTGCCCGGGCTGGTCACCGCCATCGGCCTGGCCCTGGCAGTGCGGCAGCTGGTGGTCCTGGTCCGTGCATCCCCCTCCGAGGGGCAGGCTCTCCCGCTGAGCGGCATGGTGCTCGCCGCCGCGCTCACGCTGGGCGGCTTCTCGCTGACACGTCTGCTGCAGCTGCTGGGCTTCGCCTCTTCGCGCAGGCGCCGTCGCGAGGCGGGCGAGGAGCTGCCCGAGGTGCCCTGGCAGCTCGGCGATGCCCATTCCCTGCACGCCGTGTGGGTGATCGGGGTGGGTGCTTCGGTGGCCCTGATGGGCCTGCTGGGGCTGTGGTCGCTGCTGGACGGCCGCCCCTCAGGCCTCGAGCCGGGTTGGCCGCTGCTGCTCATCGGCGGTGCGGTCGCACTCCTGGCCCGGGTGGCCTGGCGGCGCACCTCCGCCTGCTGGGTAGGGGCGCCGGAGCAGTTCTGACCTGGACCCTCGCCCTCGGCCTCAGAGGGGCCAGACGGTGTTGACGTCCGGTGTCTTGCCCTTCTTGGTCAGCCACTCGTTCATCCCCTCCGCCCAGCGCAGGTGCCAGCCCGTCTGCTCGCGGTGCAGGTCCTCGAGCGCGGAGGCCGCGACCTTCGGGTACTTGGCGGCCACCGCGCGCAGCACATCGAGGGTGGCGGAGACGTCGACGTCGGCGGTGTGGAGCCGGCCATCCTGCTCCAGCCCGTAATGCGCGAGCACATCGGTGAGGGTGCGTTTGCCCTTGCGGTAGCGATCCACCCCGCGGTCCAGCACCAGCGCATCGAGCACGGGGGCGATGTCATGGCCCAGCCGCTGCGTGAGCGTGGGCAGGCCCAGACGGGTCAGCTCGTTCTCGAGGATCGCGAGGTCGAAGCTGATGTTGAAGGCGACCAGCGGGACATCCTTCGCGAGCGCCTCGGCGATCAGGGTGGCGACCTCGTCCAGCGCCTCGGCGGCATTCATGCCGTGCGCGCGGGCGTGCTCGGTGCTGATCCCGTGGACCCGCTGCGCCGGCTCGGGAATCTCCATCTCGGGATCGATCAGCCAGGTCGCGACTGTCTCGTTCGCCCGGCCAGGGCCCACCGAATGCACCAGGGCGACGGTGACGATGCGATCCGTCGCGACATTCGTGCCGGTGGTCTCGGTGTCGAAGCCGAGCAGCGGCGCGTCGGTCCAGGGAAGGGTGCTCACGGTCATGGGACCAGCCTAGACGCGGGACCCGACGCTCCGCGCCTCGCCTCCGGGGCTGTGGACGGCGCCGGGCCCGGGAGCTCAGAGGAGCGCGGCCCCCACGCCCAGGGCCCCGATGAGAGCGGTGAGGGTGAGCACCGGCGCGATGACCGCGAGGACGATCGCGATGATCGCCCGTGTGCGTCCGGCTCCTGCTCGCAGGCCGAGCACCGCCAGCACGATCCCAGAGAGCCCCGCTGCGGACCAGACCAGCAGTGACCCGAAGCCCGCCAGGACCGCCACCTGGTACCAGAGCGGCGTGTCGGAGAAGTAGTAGCCGGACACCGCCTCCATGGGCGGCACCGTCGCGCCGACCGCACCCATCACGGCGGTGCCGCCGATCAGAGCGAGGAGCGCGAGCCAGAGCGCCCAGGACGACGCGCGGAACGACCGCTCGGGAGCGCCGGGCGCCGGCGTGGAGGAGAACGCGGGGATGCTGTGGGAGGTCATGCCCACGATCCTAGGAAGCGCTCCGAGGTCTCCTCCACCGTGCCCGCCACCGACCGCGCAGGGGGATATCCCCCGCTGCGGCTCAGTGCGAGCTGTAGTTCGGGGCCTCCATGATCGCGGCCATGTCATGCGGGTGGGACTCCTTGAGCCCGGCCGCGGTGATGCGCACGAACTGGCCGCGCTCCTTGAGCTCGGGA
>JAAZLF010000086.1 GCA_012799425.1 Actinomycetales bacterium
GCCGGTCAAGGCCTGCCCATGCGGGTACCGTTCGACGAGATGCACCGGGGTCGGTGCGTCCGGATCAGGGGAGAGGTGAGGACATGGCGCAGAACGAGACGCGGAGCGAACGCGTCACCTTGAAGGACGTGGCGGAGAAGGCCGGGGTCTCCCTGGCCACCGCGTCCAAGGTGATGAACGGGCGCGCCGACGTGCGCCAGGCGACGCGCGAGACCGTCGCCCAGGCCGCCCGGGAGCTGGGGTACGAGCCCAAGCGTCGCGACACCGACCGTCGGCGCTCCGCCCTGATCCACTTCGACACCCTCACCAGTCCCTACTCCCTGCAGGTGCTCGAAGGGGCCGAGCAGGCCGCGCACCGCGCGGGCGTGGACCTGCTGGTGATCAGCGGCGACCAGACCCCCGCCGGACTCACCCGCGCCTGGATGGCGGACGCCGCCTCCCGCGGTGTCGAGGGCGTCATCCTGGTGACCACGCCGATCGGTGCTCAGCACGCCCGCTGGAGCAAGGACCTGCGCCTGCCGCTGATCGCGATCGACCCGGTCTCCATCGACCCGGACGTCAACGGCATCGTCACCATCTCCGCCACCAACTGGGAGGGCGGCAGCACCGCGGTGCAGCATCTCCTGGACCTCGGCCACCGCCGGATCGGCGTGCTCGCCGGGCCGAAGGATTCGGTGCCCGCCCGCCAGCGCGTCCAGGGCTACCACTCCGCGCTCGGCGCGGCCGGGGTGGCGTGGGAGACGGACCTCATCGAGCACGGGAGCTTCTCCTACGAGGACGGCCAGAGCGGCGCCGAGCGCCTGCTGCAGCTGTCCGAGCCGCCGAGTGCGATCTTCGCCGTCGCCGACACCCTCGCCGTCGGGGCCCTGCGCGCCGCACGCCGTCTCGGTGTCGACGTGCCCGAGCAGCTCAGCGTGATCAGCTTCGACGACACGATGATCGCGCAGTGGACCCATCCGCAGCTGACCGCCGTGCGTCAGCCGCTGTTCTCCATGGGGCAGGTCGCGATCGAGCGCCTGCTCGCCCTGTCCTCGGACCCCGGGCTGTTCGCCCACCCCTTCAAGCTCGAGACCCACCTGATCGAGCGGGAGTCCACCTCGGACGTCCGATCCAAGCCCCTGGAGCGCTGAAGACCGGCTGCAGCGCCGCGCGCGCCGCCCCGCGCAGCGCGGGGTCCGTCCGGCTGTCGGAGCGCTCGATCAGCACCGGCCCCGCCTCGACCGCGAGGGCGTGCCAATCGACCGTCTCCCGGATCACTGGTTCGAGCTCATCCGCGATCGGTGCCAGGTAGCCCGAGAGCACCACGGTGGTCAGGTCCAGCACGTTGAGCGCATTGGCGATCGCGAGCCCGAGGGAGCGCCCGATCATCCCGACCACCTCGGTGCGATCTGTGCGCAGCGAGAGCGCCTCGACCAGGTCCTCGAGCAGCACATCGTCGTCGAGCCCCGCCCGCTCACGCAGCGCGTGGTACGAGACGTACGCCTCGAGGCATCCCCGTCGGCCGCAGCGGCAGGTCGCGCCGCCCGGCTCGATCACCGTGTGCCCGAACTCTCCCGCCCAGCCGTGCGCTCCCGTCATCAGTGCGCCGTCGAGCACCACCGCGCCGCCGATGCCGGTCGAGCCGCGCAGGTAGATGAAGGATTCGCCCGGGCGATGATCGATCTCGGTGAGCACCGACAGGCGGTTGTCGTTCTGCGCCCGCACGGACAGTCCCGCGAGCTCGGGATGAGTCAGCAGCCGGCTCACCAGAGGCACCTCGGTCCAGTCGAGGTTCGGGGCCGAGAGCACTCGGCCGTCATCCGGCGCGATGCGTCCGGGGATGGCGACCACCACCTCGACCACGGGCAGGTCGCCCGCCTCGGCGCGCACCCGGCCCACCATCTCGGCGGCGAGGTCGATCGCCTCTTTCGCGGAGCTCGCGGTGACCTTGCGGTACTCGATGTGGTGGCTCAGCGTCTCGCCGGCCAGGTCGATGCCGAGGCAGGCGACGTGATCCACGGCGATCTCCAGTCCGATCGCCAGCAGCGTGCCGCGGGCCGGGGTCAGCGGCACCATCGGCCGCCCCGCCCCGGCGGAGATCGGCTCGCCCTCCTCGACCAGTGCGGCGTCCACCAGCTCCTCGACCAGCTTCGAGACGGTCGGCTTGGTGAGCCGGGTGTGTTTGGCCAGGCCTGCGCGAGAGGTGGGGGAGGTGTTCGTGGAGGCGGCGGCCAGCGCGGTGAGGATCGTCGACAGGTTGTGCTCGCGCAGATGTGCGGACTGCACCTGTGCCCCCTTCGGTGTCTCGGGACGGGGCGGCCACGGCACGCGGCCCCGAAATTTCTGCGAACAGCTTGGCACGCCGGTGTTAGTTACGGTAACTTACTAACAGCGGCGCACGGCCGATCGACGACGAATGGAGCCCTCCGATGACTGCCCCCACCCCCACCCGCGACGACAAGTTCTCCTTCGGCCTGTGGACCACCGGCTGGCAGGCCCAGGACCAGTTCGGCTCGGCCACCCGGCCCGCGCTGGACATGAGCACCCACATCCGCACGCTCGCCGAGCTCGGTGCCTGGGGCTTCACCTTCCACGACAACGACATCGTGCCCTTCGACGCGACCCCGCAGGAGCGTCAGCAGATCATCGATGAGCTCAAGAAGGTCACCGAGGAGACCGGCCTGGTGATCGAGATGGTCACCACCGACACCTTCGCCCACCCCGTCTTCAAGGATGGCGCCTTCACCTCGAACGACCGCTCGGTGCGCCGCTTCGGCCTGCGCA
>JAAZLF010000087.1 GCA_012799425.1 Actinomycetales bacterium
CGACGACATCGTCCTGCCCGCCCACGTGGCGGATCGCGATGCCTCCTGGGGCGTCGCCGACGACGGTGAGCTGTGTGCGATAGGCATCCACCGCCCGGTGCACGGCCTCTGAGGTGCCCGGATGATCGCGCCACACGAACGCCGTGGTCTCGGCCGCCCCGGCAGTACCGGCCGCGCCCGGCTCGTCGGGGATCTCGCTGGAGACCTCCACCAGCGGTGCTCCGGTGCGGGCGCAGGCCGCGACGCTGACGTGATGGGCCCGGACGTGATCCGGATGCCCGTAGGTGCCGGCATCGTCGTAGCCGATCACGGCGTCGGGAGCCAGCTGCTCGATGAGGGCGGCAAGATCCGCGGCGGCCTGCTCGAGGGGGCGGTGGGAGAAGCTGTCGGGCCCGGCCGTCTCGGACGGCCCGGCGAGACCCTCGCGGATCCACTGCATGCCGGAATCTCGGTAGCGGCGCGCGGCGGCTCCCGGCGCGAGCGCGGGGGCGGTGCCCAGCCAGTGCCGCTCGGCGATGCCGAGCGCGGCGGCGGCTGTGTCGATCTCGCCCTCGCGGATCTCCTCGAGGGGTCGGGGATCGTCGGCGGCGATGGCGCCGTCGACGATCTCGCCCTCCTCGCCGCGCGTGGCGGTCACCAGCACCACCCGAGTGCCCTGGGAGGCGAGCGAAGCGAGCAGGGCCCCCGTGGAGAGGGACTCATCATCGGGGTGGGCGTGGACGGCCAGCACGGTCCGGGAGGACGCGAGCAGCTGCCAGGGATCGGTGGGGGTGCTCATGAGGTCTCCTCCCTCAGTCGTGCGTACTGCGCCGCGAGAGTCTCCGCGGCGACCTCCCAGGTACGGGTGGCTGCGAAGTCGCGGGCGGAGCGGACAGCCCTGTCATAGCGGTCGGCGTCGCCCAGCAGGGACTGCAGGGCCTCCGCCCAGACGTCGGGGTCACGGCTGTCCAGCACCAGGCCGTCCGGGTCGACGGCTTCCTGCACGCCGCCTGCGCAGCGCCAGGCGAGCACGGGGGTGCCGCTGGCCTGGGCCTCGAGAGCGACCAGGCCGAAGGTCTCCGACCAGCTGGTCAGCAGCAGCGCCCCGGCACAGCGCATCGTCTCGGCGAGCTCGTCCCGGCCCAGGGAGCCGACGAAGTCCACGCGCTCCTCGACCCCGAGCTCCCGGGCCATCTCGCGCAGCTGCGCGGCGTAGTCGGAGAAGTCCTGCGAGACGCCTCCGGCCAGGAGGAGGCGTGCGCCGAGCGCCGGATCCAGATGGGCGAGCACCTCGAGGGCGAGGTCGGGCCCTTTGAGGGGCTGCAGGCGCGCGGTGAACAGCAGGGTGGGCTGCTCGCGCCGCTCGGCGAGGTCGGAGCAGGGGCGGAATCGGTCGACGTCCACCCCGGGCCGGACCACCGTCAGCCGCGCGCCCGGTACGCCGTAGCGCTCGCCGATGGTGCGGGCCTCCGCCTCGGAGACGGCCACCACGAGATCGGAGCCGGTCGCGGCGAACTGCTCTCCGGGGATCCGGCCGGAGGATTCGGCGGGCTCTCCCGCATCGAGCGTGCTCGAACCGCTCGGGGCGGCAACCGAGTGGAAGGACTGCAGGTGGGGGATGCCGAGCTCGCGTGCCAGGGGGAGGGCTGCCACGCCGCTGAACCAGTGGTGGGAGTGGATGAGGTCCCAGCCGCCGTCCGGCGCGTCGTCGTCGGCGGTGAGCACCTCGTGCAGCGCCCGGCGGAACGGGGCGATCGCCTGTTCCATCGCGCTCTTGGCGAGCGGCTCGGCCGGACCTGCGTCGATATGGAACAGCCGCACGCCCTCGGCGATCTCCACGATGCGCGGCGCCGCCGGGTCGCTGCGGCGCGTGAACAGGTCCACCCGGTGGCCGAGACGGGCCAGCGCGAGGGACTGCTCGAGCACCACGACGTTCATCCCGCCGGCGTCAGCTCCTCCGGGCTCCTCGAGAGGGGAGGTGTGCAGGGAGACCGCGGCGATGCGCAAAGGGGAGGCCAGCATGCCCGCCATCCTAGGCGGGCGAGCGCGGTCCGTTCCCCTCCGGGCGCGGCACGGCCGCCGACGGTGCGCCCCGGCGGGCGGTGCCCTGAGGGCTGCCCAGCGGAGCATGGCACGGTGTTCGCCCGTGACGAAACTTCACGCGGCCTGCGTCACGGGAAGTTGAAACGGGCATCAACATCGTGGAGCCTGAAATGCATGGAGACGGCGGAGAAAGTTGACTGGGCTGCACTGAACGCCCATGCGGCGGGCCGTCCTGCCCGCCGCTTGGTGACCAAGGCGATCGCAGCGGCCGGTGGTTCCCGCCAACCGGGCACGGCTCTCGATCTCGGAGCCGGCGCCGGAGCCGACTCCCTCCAGTTCGCGCGCCACGGCTGGACCGTGCACGCCTACGACAGCGATGACACCCTCGCCGCCCGCCTCGTGGAGAACGAGCGGATGACGGGCTCGGTCCATTTCCACCACACCGATATCGCCGAGGTGGCGAGCTTCCCCTCGGCGCAGATCGTCTACTCCACCTACACGCTCGGTCTGCTGGGCCCATCGGCCCTGCCCGAGGTGTGGCAGAAGCTGGTGGCCGCGCTTCCCCGCGGCGGCGTGATGGCAGTGGACTTCTTCGGCACCAACGACTCCTGGGCCGAGCGCCCGGACGTGGCCACACTGCCGCTCGAGGAGATCGACGCGATGTTCCGCGGCTTCCAGATCATCGACCGCTCCGTCCGCGACGAGGACGGCCGCTTCCTGGCCGACAAGAAGCGCTGGCACGTCATCACCACCCTCGCCCGCAAGCTCCACTGAGCCCCGGCGCGCAGGACTGACTACCGGCCCAGCAGCGTCAGCACCGCCGTGACCCGGCGATGCACGCTCGCGCTGTCGCTCAGACCGAGCTTCGCGAACAGGCGCTGGGTGTGCTTCTCGACCGCGCCGCCGCTGATGAACAGCCGCTGCGAGATCCCGGCGTTGGTGAGCCCCTCGCCCATCAGCTCGAGCACCTCCCGCTCCCGGGGCGTGAGCTCGTCCAGCGGGGTGTGTCAGCGCGAGCAGATCACCTGGCCCACCACGTCCGGATCGATCGCGACGCCGCCTGCGGCCACCCTCTCGATCGACTCCAGGAACGAGCGGATGTCGAACACCCGGTCCTTGAGCAGGTATCCCGTGGCCTGCTCCCCGGATTCGATCAGCTCGGTCGCATAGCCCACCACCACGTACTGGCTCAGCAGCACGATCGGTGCCGCGGACCAGCTGCGCCGGATCTCCTGCGCGGCGCGGAGTCCCTCGTCTGTGTGGCTCGGGGGCATCCGGATGTCGGAGATGACGAGGTCGGGCCGCAGCTCGAGTGCCCGCACCACCAGCTCCGTGCCGGTGGCGGCAGTGCCGACCACCTCGTGATCGGCCTCCTCGAGCACCAGGCGCAGCCCCTCCCGGATCAGCGCCGAGTCATCGGCGATCAGGACGCGCACGGGATCACCGCCTCGACCCGGGTGCCGCAGCCGGCCGGCGAGTCCACCGTGAACCGGCCCTCGAGCGAGGCGACCCGGCCCGCCAGCCCGGCCAGTCCGCCGCCGGTGCGCATCTGGGCACCTCCGTGCCCGTCGTCGTGGATCCTCACCCGTGCATCCTCCCCGATGCGGTCCACCTCGATGCGGATCCGCTCGGCACCGGAGTGCTTGGCGGCGTTGGCGAGCGACTCGGAGACGACGTAGTAGATGCCGATCTCCACATGCTCGGGCAGGTCCAGCTCGGGGCTCTCCACGGTGGAGGGGATGGGCGAGATGGCGGCGAGCTCGGTGAGCGCGGCGGCGAGACCGCGGTCCACCAGGATCGGCGGGGCGATGCCGCGGGAGAGGCGTCGCAGATCGTCCAGGGTCAGGCCCAGCTGCTCGCGGGTCTCGCGCAGCACGGTCATGGCTCTGTCGGGATCCTTCGCCGCGAGCGCCTCTGCCCGGGCGAGATCCATCGAGGCGCGCACCAGGCGCTGCTGGGGTCCGTCGTGCAGGTCCCGTTCGAGGCGGCGCAGCGCCGTGGATTCGGCGGTGCGGCCCGCTGCACGTGACTCCTCGGTGCGTGCCAGGCGCTGCTGCTCCTCGTAGCGGGAGCTCAGCAGCCCGCGCGCCACACCCTGGTGCAGCGCGGTCAGACCGCGCACCACGGGGCCGAGGGTCAGCAGGAACAGCAGCCCGATCAGGATCTGCAGCGTGATGTCGACCGGGAGCTCGAGAGCCTCGGGGACGCCGAGCAGCTCACCCAGGCCGTTGTTCTGCGAGTCCGGGAGGACCTCGGCGAGGACCACAGTGGTGATCGGTCCGCCGATGATCGCCAGGGAGCCGACGGACCAGGCGAGGGCGAGTGGGAACGTGATCAGCACCAGCAGGAAGTTCACCAGCACCCACAGCGAATCCAGCCAGTGCTGGGGATCGGTGAGCGGATGCACCAGCCTGCGCATCCAGTTCGCTCCCTCGGGCACGGGCTTGGGGGCCGGGGTGGGAAGCTCGGTGCCCAGGATGGAGGACTGCACGGCGCGCTCGGCCATCGCGAAGCCGCGTGCGGCGAGCACCCCGGCGACCAGGATCGGCAGCCCCACCCAGACCACCACCGTCGACACGCCTGCGCTGAGCAGCGCGAGCACGAGGGAGAAGCCGATCGCGCCCAGCAGCAGCGCGATCAGTCCGTAGCCGAGGAAACGCCCGATCCGGGCGGCCCAGCGGCCGACGGACCGGCGTCGGTCCGGGGGAGTGTCGAGGGTCTGCGCCATGCTCATCGTGGTCATGTCCCTACTGTGGGGGCGCGGACGCGCTCGGACGATCCTGTCACCGGGTCAGGCGATGTCGGGCTGGCCCGACGGACGGCTCATCGCTGCTGCTCGCAGAGTTCCTTGAGCTGGGCGAGATCCTCGGAGACGAAGGCGGCGTCCTCCGCGAACTCCTGCTCGCTCATGGCACCGCGCCGCAGCGTGAACACGACCTCGCAGCGCCCCTCCTCGAAAGGCAGCACACGCAGCGGATTCAGCGTCGACTCACCGCTGGGAAGGGTCACCGTGTGGTCCATGACCCCGTACTCGTTCTCGGGCACGAAGCTGACCAGCACCCTGCCCATGGGGGAGTTCATCGACCACTGCGTCACCTCGCGCTGCACCTCGCTGCCCGCGAGGCCCGCCGCCCAGTGCGGCAGGTTCCGCGGATCGCTCGCGTACTCGTACACCTCACGCCAGGGGCGGTCGATGAGGATCGAGAGGTGGCGGGAGGGGGTGCCTTCCGCAGTCGTCCCGGGGTTGTCGCTCATGTCTGCGACGCTAGCAGGGGCGGGCGAGGCAGGCGATCCCTCCCGGACGGCCCCGCGCCGCTCAGGCGGTGACGGGACGTGCCTCGGCCGACGGCGCCCGGGCCGCTGCCGCACGTACGGTCGCCTCGAGAGCCTTCTGCCAGCTCGTCGGCTCCAGGCCCTCGACAGAGCTGAGCCTTCCCGGGCGCAGCACGCACGGCCGGTACCAGAGCCCGGCGATGCCATGCAGTTCGCGCGCGAGCGTGCTCAGCGGCGACAGGGCACGCACCGCGATCTGCGGGACGACCAGCGGCCGCCGTGGCTGCCGCGCCCGCAGCGAGCCGGCCGCCGCGATCAGCTCGGCCTGCGAGCGGGCCGGCGCCGACGGGGCGTGCAGCACGGCGTCTCCCTCGGGGGCCAGGCTCCCTGCGCGGCGGGCCGCGTGGAGCATCGCCTCGGCGAGGTCGGGCACGAACGTGAGCGAATGGGGCGCGGCAGGGTCGCCGACGACGATCGGGCGTTCGCCGGCGGCGATCCTCTCGATCAGCATCGTGGTGACCACGGCGGCGCCCGTACCCACGGTCGTGGGCCCCCAGAGGTCCGCGGCGATGAGGCTGAGGGTCCGCGCGGGATGGGCCCCGCGCTGCGCGAGGAGGGCCTCACGCACCTCGCCCTTGGCGTCGCGCGGGGAGGGGGTCGCGCCCTCGGCGAGATCGCTCGCACCGCCCTGGAACGCGTACATCGACTCCGGGAAGAGCACCGGGACGTCCGCTGCGGCCGCCGCCTCGAGCACCGCGAGCTCCCGGGGCGGCAGCTCTCGCGCCCAGATTCGCGCGTCGTAGGGAGCGTGGAAGCAGGCGTGGATCGCGTCCGCGCCGGCGATCGCCTGCTCGAGCACGTCGGGGGCCAGGAGGTCCCCGGTGACCCGTCGCAGGCCCGATTCCGTCCGCGCGGGGGTGCGGCGCAGCACGGTGACGGTGTCCCCGCCCGTGAGGGCGCGGTCGATCACCGCGCGGCCGACCTGTCCTTCTCCGATGACGAGGTGGTGCATGCGGACCTCCGATAAGTGAGCACTGCTCTCCGAATGAGGTTTCAGTGAACACTGCTCTCGGTTCGTCGTCAA
This sequence comes from Actinomycetales bacterium, assembly GCA_012799425.1. Lineage (GTDB taxonomy): Bacteria > Actinomycetota > Actinomycetes > Actinomycetales > Dermabacteraceae > Brachybacterium. The sequence goes on from JAAZLF010000087.1 coordinate 6,380, forward strand.
GAGCACTGCTCTCGCTGTGTGGGAGGATGCCGCCATGCCGCCTGCAGCCCGACCGCCCGGACCCCGCGCCCTCGCACGCGAGCGCACGATGACGCGCATCGTCGAGCTCGGCAACGCGCAGCTCGTTGCACAGGGGGTCGCCGGACTGAGCGTGCGCGAGATCGCCCGCGGCCTGGGCATGGTCTCCTCCGCGATCTACCGCTACGTGAGCAGCCGGGACGACCTGCTCACCCTGCTGATCGTCGATGCCTTCGCGGACCTGGCCGACGCCGTGGACGCCGCCGTCGCCGACGCCGAGGGCTCTGCCGGTGCGGATCCCCGTGCGCGTTTCCTGGCCCTCGGGGACGCCATGTGCGTCTGGGCGCTGGCGCACCCCGAGCGGTGGACGCTGCTGTACGGCACCCCCGTGCGCGACTACGCCGCCCCCGCGGAGACCACCAACGCCGACGGCACGCGGGTGATGCGCGCGGTGCTGCGCATCGCCTCGGACGCTGAGCAGCAGGCCCGCCCCGGAGGCACGGTGGCCCGAGACGGTTCGGACCTCGCGCCGGAGGTCGACGCACTGCTCGAGCGCCATCTGGCGGAGTTCGGCATCGACGCCGCCCCCGCCACGGCCTTCGCCGCCCTGACGGCGTGGAGCGGCCTCGTCGGGGCGATCAGCGCGCACGTCTTCGGTCAGCTGGGGCCCGATGCGGCGGCGATCGGTGAACGCATCCTCGACGCCCAGGTCGCCGAGCTCGCCGACCTCATCGCACCCCGCTGAGACCCTCCGGGCCGCGGATCAGCGCTGCGCCTCGACCTCCTCCAGCGCGCCGAGCGCTGCTCGGGCCACGGCGCCCAGGTTCGCCGGTTCCAGCAGAACCGCCCCGTCGGCCGATGGTGCCACCACCACCCAGTGCGTGCTGCCGCGGCGGCGCATCCTGCCGATCTCGATGCTGCGCCCGGCAGGCAGCGGGATCACCAGCGCGCCGCTGGGACCGACCACCAGCTGGCGGCCGAGCTCCGGGCGCTGCTCCAGCAGCAGGGCGCGGATCACCTCCCGCTCATGCAGCGCGGTGCCGCCGGACGAGGGGTGCGTGAGAGTCGGACCCGAGTAGACCATGCCCCGAATCTAGGGACGGGGTGCGACAGCGGAACCCGTTCCCCCGAACGCCGGGCGAGGTCGCGGAGGACGGCATACAGTGAGAGGCGATGTGAGCCCTATCACCCGGAGGTGCGCATGCCGCTGTACGAGTTCCGCTGCGAGAGCTCTCACCTGCACGAGCTGATGATGCCGATGTCCGCCGCCGACCGCAGCGCCACCTTCCCCGACTGCGGAGGAGCGTCCACCCGGATGATCAGCTCCCCGGCCCTGGGACGCCTCGGCTCGCCGCGCGCACAGCTCATCGAGAGCACCGAGGCCAGCGCACACACCCCCGCCGTCGTGGGCCGGGTGCCCGGAGCGGGAGCCGCTCGCCCCGCCCGCATCACGCACGACCCGCGCCACGCGAAGCTGCCACGCCCCTGAGGCGCACCCAGGACCTGATGGCGCCGAACCCCGGCGCCATCGCTGTGGAAGGAGAGAACATGCCCAAGAATGTCTTCCCGCTGGATTCCACCAAACCCTTCACCGAGCAGAAGATCCTCGGCCACAACCGGTGGCACCCCGACATCCCGCCGGCGGTGAGCGTCCGGCCCGGTGACACCTTCCGCGTGGACTGCCGCGAATGGTTCGACGGATACATCAAGAACGACGACTCCGCCGAGGACATCGCCACCGCGCCGATGCACACCGTGCACACCCTCTCCGGGCCCTTCCGCATCGAGGGCGCCAAGCCCGGCGATCTGCTGGTGGTGGACCTGCTGGACGTGGGCCCGATCCCACAGGAGGACGAAGGCCCGCTCTCCGGCCAGGGCTGGGGCTACACCGGCATCTTCGCCAAGCGCAACGGCGGCAGCTTCCTCACCGACCAGTTCCCCGACGCCTACAAGGCCGTGTGGGACTTCCACGGGGAGAAGGCCACCTCCCGCCACGTGCCCGGCGTCGAGTTCACCGGCATGATCCACCCCGGTCTGATGGGCACCGCCCCCTCGCCCGAGCTGCTGAGGTCATGGAACCAGCGCGAGGCCGCGCTGATCGCCACCGATCCCGAGCGAGTCCCGCCCCTGGCCCTGCCGCCCGAGCCGCACGGCGCGATCCTCGGCAGCCTGCCCGAGCAGGAGCACGACCGGGTCGCCGGGGAGGGCGCCCGCACCGCTCCGCCGCGCGAGAACGGCGGCAACCAGGACATCAAGAACCTCACCCGTGGCACCCGGATCTTCTACCCGGTGTTCGTGGACGGGGCGAACTTCTCCGTGGGCGACCTGCACTTCTCCCAGGGCGATGGCGAGATCACCTTCTGCGGCGGCATCGAGATGGGCGGTTTCGTCGACCTCCACGTCGACATCATCCCCGGCGGCATGGAGAAGTACGGCGTGAGCGAGAACGCCATCTTCATGCCCGGCAACACTCAGCCGCAGCACAGCCAGTGGCTCTCCTTCTCCGGCACCTCGGTGACCCTGGAGGGCGAGCAGCGTTACCTCGACTCGCACCTGGCCTATCAGCGGGCCTGCCTGCACGCGATCGACTACCTCTCGACCTTCGGCTGGTCGAAGGAACAGGCCTACCTGCTGCTGGGCGCCGCCCCGATCGAGGGCAGGTTCTCCGGCGTGGTGGATATCCCCAACGCCTGCGCCACGGTCTACCTCCCGCTGGACATCTTCGACATCGACATCCGCCCCGGTGCGGGGGAGGTGCCGAGGATCGATCCGGGCATCGGAGCGCCGCGGGCCAGCGCCGGCTGAACCGGCAGCCCGCCACGGTCCGTGGGCCCCGCGGTGCTGAGCATCGCGGGGCCCTCGTCGGTCAGCGAGACGTCGCGAGCGCTCGCGCCCAGACCTCACGATGCGCGGCGACATGGTCCGCGACGCCGCGCCAGTGCGCGCCGTGCCCCTGGACAAACATGGATCCCCACGGGTCCCGGCCCTCGGCGTGGGAGCGCCGCAACAGATCGTGCATCGCCTCGGCCCGCTGCGCCATCGCCTCAGGGAGACGGGCCCGCAGCGCGTCGTCGGCGCCGTAGCCGTCCACGAAGGCTCGCAGTCGCGCCGAAGAATGCTCCAGCCGCTCACCGGGATCGTTCACCGTGAAGGCCTGCGTCGAATAGGCGAGATCCCACAGCCGGGTGCTGGGCCCGGCACCGTCCCAGTCGATGAACACCCAGCGCTTGCCGAGCACCAGGTTCCACGGGGCCAGGTCCCCGTGGCAGAGCAGATCGGGATCGCCCTCGGGCACCGGCAGCAGCGCCTCCCAGTCGGTGCGGGCCGACGGGGTGAACCCCTCGCAGGCATCGTGGATCGTGCGGACCAGCCCGCCCACCTCCGCGAGCTGCGGCGGCGTGAGCACCGGGGAGTCCATCGCGAGCTTCCCCGGGACGTACTCGAGGATCTGCCGGCCCTGCTCGTCACGGCCCAGGGGAGTCGGCACGTCGATCCCGGCCGCGGCGACGGTGCGCATCAGCTCGTGCACGGCAGGCGTCGCCGGCCCCCAGGGCTTGCGAACGGTCGCTCCCACCCGCACCACGGCGCCGCTCGCATTGCCGCCCTCGAGCGGCTGCTCTTCGGGGATGTTCATGCGCCCACGGTATGCGGGCCCGTAGGGTGCGGGAGATGACCGCCCTTGACGCCTACGGCGACCGTGCCCAGGAGTACGCCTCCGCGCTGGGGAGCCTCGACGCGATGGCACTGCAGGACGTCCGGCGCATCGAATCCTGGGCGGGAGGGGTCGACGGCCCGATCCTGGACGCCGGGTGCGGGCCAGGCCACTGGACCGCGCACCTGAGCGCACTCGGGCACGAGGCCCGCGGCATGGACCCGGTGCCCGCCTTCGTGCAGATCGCCCGCCGCGAACATCCCGGCACCGAATACCGGCTGGGATCCTTCGCGGACCTGCAGGAACAGCCCGGTGCCTTCGGCGGGATCCTGGCCTGGTACTCGGTGATCCACCTGCCACCCGAGCAGGTTCCCGGCGTGCTCGCCCTGCTCCACGGGGCGCTGCGCCCCACCGGGCATCTGCTGTTGGGGTTCTTCGACGGCGCCCGCCAGGAGCCCTTCGGCCACGCTGTGGCCACCGCGCAGTTCTGGCCGGCGGAGCAGATAGTGGAGCTGGTCGAGCGGGCGGGGTTCGCGGTCCTCGATCTGGAACGTCGCCAGGACCCCGGTTCCCGGCCCCATGCATCGATCAGCGCAGTGCGGCGCTGAGACGGCGTCGGTGAGCGGAGACACGTGCCATGAACGAGAACAGGAACGGCCGACGGATGGGACGCAGGAGACGAACTCCCACCCTGACACTCCTGAACGGCGCCCCGGGCAGCGGGAAATCCACCCTCGCCGCCCTGCTCGCCGAGGAACGCCCCCTCGCCTTCGCCCTGGACATCGACACGATCAAGCACGCGCTCGGCGGCTGGGACGAAGACCTGACCCGGTCCGGACTCCAGGCGCGCCGCCTCGCGACAGCGATGATCGGCCAGCACCTGGCCGACGGCCATGATGTGGTGCTCGGCCAGTACCTCGCCCGCACCCCGTTCCTGGAAGAGCTCGAGCAGCTCGCCGCCGCACACGAGGCCAGGTTCGTGGAGGTGGCTCTGATCCTCGACGAGCAGACGCTCGCCCGGCGCCTGCAGAGCCGGCGGGATCGCCCGGACCGGCCCGAGCAGTCGCGCAACGACCGCTTCGTGAGCCCCGGCCAGGCGGGGGAGCTGATCCGCTCGATCGAGGAGGTGCTCACGATGAGGCCCGCGGCCCGACGGGCCGACGCGAGCGGGAGCATCGAGGAGACGCTCGCGTCTGTGCGCGCGCTGCTGGCTGCTTGAGTCCGTGGACGCGTCTTCCGCAGCCCTCTGCGCAGAGGAGCTCGGGGGATCGAGGCTCCGGCCCCTACCCTGTGGGGATGGACGCGACCACTTCGAGACCGGTGCGGACGCGCAGGCCCTCCGGAGTCATCTCCTTCATCGTGGGCATCCTCGCGGCAGCTCTCTCCGTGGGCGGCCAGCTGCTCGCGGCGAGGAAGCATGCGGGTGACTGGAACGCCGGGCACCCCATGGCAGATCAATCCCTGGTGCACGCGCTCTCGGTCACGCCGGGGATGGTCCTGTCGATCCTGGCGATCGGTATCGGTTGCTACGCCCTGAGGAAGCATCGAGAGCATCGCTGGTTCGCAGCTGGAGGGGTCGCGCTGGGGGTCACCACAGTCGCCCTGACGCTGGCGAATTTCCCTGGCAGCATCGGATTTCAGTATTGGTATGACCCTTTATGGGAAGACGTCTGAGGCGCGTCATGAGAGCACGTTCTTTCGACGACGAATTCCGGTGCGCGGCAGATCCTCGTGGTCCCAATGTCTTCCGTGCCGTTGGCGGCCTACGCGGTGTGGCTCGAGGTCGGGGTGCCGCTCTGCGTCGTGGTCATCAAGCACAGGCAGGGACTGCTGACTGCCGCGGTGATGGTCAGGGACGTTCCACGGAGAACTGATAACAGCCGTATTCGAGTGCGCGAACGTGCACGAGGGCAACCTGGCCGTGAGTACTGCGTGCTGCCGGGAGGTGGTATCGAGAATGGGGAGACCGCGCGCGAGGCGTGCGTGAGGGAGCTTCACGAGGAGACCGGGGTGCACGGAGTGATCGTCACCGAGTTGATCTCTCTCGAGTCCGCCGTCTATTTCCGGGTCGCGGCGCCGCCCCAGGCACCTTCGCTCGGAGGAGGACCAGAAACCGCCCGGTCCAGTGAGTCAAATTCGTATGTGCCCCGATGGGTCCCGATAGCGGAGCTGGAGCACATCAATCTCGTGCCCGACCACGCCCGCGAGGCCATGCGGAGGCAGCTAGACCAGCCGAGCTGAGTCCACGAGAGCCCGCCGCACCGTAAACGGTCGGTTCAGGGGCGCACAGCGAACGCACCAACGAGGCTCACAGGGGCCCTTGCGGGAGTCAAGGGTTCAGCACCCGGTCCACCCTCTAGGACTTAAACAGCAGCGGCATCAAACCTGGGCCGATTCATCTCCCGCTCGACACTGACGAAGTGGGTCCACCTATACCGCGACGACGGCGTCGAAGCTCTCCAGGACCGCACCAGCGCTCCTGCTCGCCGGCCGTCGCGGTTGCCGATCGAGGTCC
>JAAZLF010000088.1 GCA_012799425.1 Actinomycetales bacterium
GGAGAGGAGGTGTCGGGAGGAGCGGCACCGGGCCGGAGGCGGCCGGCTCCGGTGCTCAGCCCTTGACCGAGCCGATCATGACCCCCTTCGCGAAGTGCTTCTGGAGGAAGGGGTAGACACACATGATCGGCAGGGTCGCGATGACGATCACCGCGAACTTCAGCCCCTCCTTCGGGGGCACGTAGTTGGGGTCGAGATTGCCGAGGGTGGTCGAGGGATCGGAGGAGATCGTCACCTGACGCACGAACATCTGCAGCGTCCACTTCGAGGAATCGGAGATGTACAGCAGCGGCGACATGAAGTCGTTCCAGATCGCCACCGCGTAGAACAGCGAGAACGTGGCGATCACGGGCTTGGACAGCGGCAGCATGATCCGCCAGAAGGTGGTGAACTCGTTCGCTCCGTCGATCTCCGCGGCCTCCCGCAGCTCACCGGGCAGCTGCTGGAAGAAGGTGCGGATCACGATCAGGTTGAAGGGGTTGATCGCCAGCGGCAGGATCAGCGCCCAGTAGGAATCCAGCAGCCCCAGCTCCTTGACCACCAGGAACAGGGGGATCATGCCGCCGGAGAACAGCATCGCGAACAGCACCAGGCGCATGATCAGCCCGCGGCCCACCAGGTTCGGGTCCGAGAGCGGATAGGCCATCAGCAGGGTCAGGGTGATCTGCACCAGGGTGCCCACACCGGTCACGCCGATGGTCACCAGCAGCGAACGCAGGAAGGTATCGGTCGAGAAGATGTACCGGTAGGTCTCCAGGGTGGGCGTGTTCGGCCACAGGAAGAACGGCCTCGAGGCGATCTCGGACTCGGTCGCGAAGGAGGCGGCGACCACGTAGAGGAACGGCAGAATCGTCAGCGCCGCGAAACCGATCAGCAGCGCGATGTTCACGCCGTCGAAGATCCTGTCCCCGCGGGAATCGTGCTTGATGGACATCGATGGCTCCTAGAACAGTGAGGACTCGGTGAACTTCTTCGCGAGCCAGTTCGCGCCGAGGATCAGGATCAGGCCGACGATCGACTTGAACAGGCCGATCGCCGTCGAATAGCTGTAGGCGCCGTTGGTGATGCCCATGAAGTAGACGTAGGTGTCGAACACATCCGCGACCTCGCGGTTCAGCGAGTTGGTGAGCATGTAGATCTGCTCGAACCCGGTGTCCAGGAAGTTGCCGATGTTCAGGATCAGCATGATGATCACGGTCGGGATGATCGCCGGGATCGTCACGTGGCGCAGCTGCTGGAACCGCCCGGCGCCGTCGATCATCGCCGCCTCGTAGAGCTGCTTGTCCACGCCGGCGAGGGCGGCGAGGTAGATGATCGTGCCCCAGCCGGTGCCCTTCCACAGGGTCTGGGCCATGATCACGGGACGGAACCAGTCCGGATCGGCGAGGAAGTTGACCCGCCCTCCGAACAGCTCGTTGAACAGCACCGTGATCGGGCCGATGTCCAGCGCGAACAGCAGATATGTCAGCCCCGAGACGATCGCCCAGGACAGGAAGTGGGGGATGTAGATCGCGGTCTGGATGAACTTCTTGAGCATCTGCTTGCGCAGCTCGTTGAGCATGAGCGCCACGATGATCGGGGCCGGGAAGGCGATCACGACGTTCAGGAACGCCAGGATCAGCGTGTTGCTGAGCAGCCGCCCGAAGTCCGGCCCGCTGAACAGGCGCTCGAAGTGGTCCCATCCCACCCAGGGGCTGTCCGCCATCCCCAGGAACGGCAGGTAGTCCTGGAAGGCGATGGTGATGCCGTACATGGGGGCGTACTTGAACACCGCGAAGTAGACGATGCCGGGCAGCAGCATCAGGTAGAGCATCGGGGAGCGGCGCAGCCGCTTCAGCAGGCTGCGCCGGCGCCGGGTGCCGCTCGCGCCCGGAGCATGCTCCTGCCCCGTCTCCAGGGGCACCGGCGAGGCGGCGGCCGGGCTGTTGGTCATGACCATGGTCGATCAGTCCTCGTGATGGGGGCGGGAGCGCCTGCTGCGCGCAGGCGCCCCCGCAGGTCGGCGGTCGGGTCAGCCCTGCTGGTAGAGCTCGTTCATCTCGTCGACCACCTGCTGGCCGCCGCTGCTGGTCCAGCGCTCGAGCTCGGCCTCGAGGCCCGCCTCGTCGAGCTGCCCGGCGAGGTACTTCAGGCGGGCGTCGACCACGATCTGGTCGAGGATCGCTCCGCTCTGGAGGTAGGTCTGGGACATGTACGCCGCGCCGGGGTTGAACACCGCCGAGTCGAGATCGGCCTCGTGGAAGTCAAGGCGCTTCTGGTCCAGGGCCTCCTCGGCCTCACCCTCGGGCTTGGCGGGCAGGCCCAGGTAGCCGTTGGACTGGGAGCCGATCTGGGCGAAGGCGGAGACGTCGCTCTGGATGAGCGATGCCTCCTCGCTCTCGATCGCGACCGCCTGTTCGCCGTCGACCTCGTAGTTGACGCCCTCGATGCCGTTGTTCAGCAGGCGCTGCCCCTCCTCGGAGGAGAGGACGTCCAGCGCTGTGAGGACCGTGGCGAGCTGCGCATCGCTGGGAACGGCGGCCTTCGGAATGGTGAGGTACCCCGAGTAGCCGGGGGTGGGCAGGGCCCACAGGGTGCCGTCGGGGTTCTTGAGGTTGCCGACCATGGTGACCTTGTCGCCGTAGCCCTCCGGGTCCTCATCCTTGAACAGCCCCATCAGCTGGAGGCCGCGGGAGGAGACATCCGCGATGATGCCGCCCTGGCCGGTGAAGAAGGGTTCGTTCCAGGTGCCGCTGTCCATGGTCGCGAAGTCGGCGTTGACCTGGCCGGCCTCGACCATGGCACGCATGGAGCGGTTGGCCTCGATGAACTCGGGGGCGAGGAAGGCGGGGCTGAGGCTGCCACCCTCGTCCTTCCACACGTTGGCTGTGCCGTGCCAGGTCTCCCACAGGTCGTAGGGGCCGTTGTTCCCGTAGCCGTTCCAGGCGGGGATGATCAGGCCCGTCGTCGAGGAGCCGTCGCCGGCGGGGTCGTCCTCGGTGAAGGCGCGGGCGATCTCCTCCAGGTCGTCGGTGGTCTCGGGTTCGGCCAGGCCGAGGTTGTCCAGCCAGTCCTTGCGCAGGATCACCGCGGCGCGCATCGCGTCGCGCAGGCGGAAGATGCCGTAGGTGCGGCCGTTGATGCTGGCGCCGTGGGCGACGTCCGCGTTCTCCGGGGTGAGGTTCGGGTACTCCGACAGGATGTCGGTGAGGTCCCAGTAGCCGCCGGCCTCGGCGGTCTGGGCGAGTTCGGCGGTCTTTCCTGTCTGGACCATGACGTGGGGGATGTTGTCGCTGGCCATGGTGACGGTGACGCGGTCGGAGTAGCTCGCGTTCGGGACCCAGGTGATCTCGAGCGGCATGCCGATGAGCTCTTCGACGGCCTTGTGCAGCTGTCCTTCCGGGTCCGGGGCGGTATCCGAGAGCAGCGGCGCCATGATCTTCAACGTGGTGATCTCGGCTTCCGCGTCGGCCGAGCTGCTGCTCCCGCCGCAGGCGGCGAGCCCGACGGTGGCGGCGCCGGCGGCGGCACCGCCGAGGAGGGTACGACGTGAGAACATCCTTGTTCCTTTCATGAGCGGCGGCGCGGGAGCGTCGTCGCGGTGGGCTGCGCCGTGAGGGGTCACGGGCAGTGTCCGGCTCAGGGGGAAGCGACTGCGCTCGGCCGACGGGCGGCGGCTGTGCCGCGAGTCGGTCGTGCACGATGACCCGCCGGCGGGTCCGCCGGACGGGAGAGCAGGTCCTCGTTGCGATCGAGGGAGCGGGAGACGAGGTGATGGCAGATCAGCAGCGGCACTGCGGCTCCGAGGAACGGCAGCAGCCCCGGCACGGCGAGCACCACCCCGGCCCACAGGGTCAGGGCGGCCAGCAGCACCAGAGAGGTAGGGGTCTGTGCGAGGCCGAGCACGAGCGCGCGCCCGAACACTCGAGCGGAGGGCAGCTCGTAGCGGCGCTCCAGCTCCGGGATGTGCGCGAGGGCGATCAGCAGCAGCACACCGACCAGCGCCAGCATGATCTGCAAGGGAAGCGGCAGCGCTCCGCTGAGCAGGGCCGCGGCGGCCAGCAGCAGGAACAGCCCGGGCAGGCCGAGGGTGACCTGGCTGCGCCGGAAGGCGTGCTTCCAGACCCGTGCGGCGCGCCGCCAGCGGATCGGCTCGCCCTGTTCGGCGCGCGCGGCCGCGTCTGTGGCCGCCGTGGTGGCGGGGGCCCA
>JAAZLF010000089.1 GCA_012799425.1 Actinomycetales bacterium
AGGAATCTCTTGCGCAAGGAGTGTTTAAGTGATTAGATCACTTAAACACTTTGAGTGAGGGAGATCTCATGCAGGCTGAACGACTGGTGGAGCGGCTGACCGCGACCATTGTGGACACCATCCGAAGCGAAGGGCTGGGCCCGGGTGAGGCGCTGCCAGCGGCGCGGGGGTTCGCCGAACAGCTCGGCGTCACAGTCCCTACGCTGCGGGAGGCGCTGCGCAGGCTCGAGGCAGTGGGTGTGGTGGAACTGCGCCACGGTTCGGGCACGTACGTCGGTCCGTCGTTCCAGCGACGGATCCTCGACAATCCCTACTATTCGCCGATCGGGATGACTGATGCAGTGGAGCTGCTCGACGCGCGCATCGCCATCGAACCGGGCATCGCCTCGCTCGCGGCGGTCAACTGCGATGAGCTGAGTCTGCGGGATCTCTCAGATGCAGCGAACGCTGCGCTGAGCATCACCCCGGCTGCGCGTCCCGGACTCTTCCACTCCGCGCTCGCCGCGAGCACTGGCAATCGCGCACTGCGTGAGGCGCTGGACTCGCTGCTCATCATCAACGCCCGCGCCCAGCAGACGGCGCGTGTCACCTATGACCGCGTTCTCGACCACAAGGAACACCTTTCGATCGTTGATGCGATCGAGCGCGGCGACAGCGTCGAGGCAGCGCATCGGACCGAAAGCCACCTGCGCAATATCAAGCGCACGGTTGTAGCGGCGGGAGACGGGGCATGACCCGGGAGGCTCATCGATACGACCACCTCACGTCACCCGAAGCGGAGCAGGCGCAGTGCGATGGTGCGCTGCTCATCCTGCCCGTCGGTGCTCTGGAGCAGCACGGCGACGGACTGCCGCTCGGCACAGACTCGATCCGCGCAGACCACGTCGCCCACCGCGTGGCAGGGGAGCTCGCCGGCCGATGCTTCGTCCTGCCGACTGTGCCCTACGGTGTCTCTCCCCACCACCGCACGCTTCCGGGAACAGTCTCACTGCCACCCACGCTGTTCGCGGAGCTGATCGCCCAGATCGCAGGAGAACTCGCAGGCAGCGGGTGGCGCCGTCTGCTGGTCGTGACCGGACACGGCGGGAACGCCGCGGCACTCGGGGTAGCGCAACAGCTTCTCCTGTCGTCTCATGCGGAGCTCGCCTTCGCGTGGTCGCCAGTGACCGCACTCGCAACCGAAGCGAACGGTCAGCTGCCGCGCGCAGAGGTCACCGGCCACTCCGGCGAATCCGAGACAGCGCAGGTGCTTGCGATCGACGAGACCCTCGTGCGACGCGACCACCTTCGACCCGGCGCGACATCGCTCGCTGAGCTGAGCCCTCGCGCTCTGCTCAGCCGCACCGCGAAGCCGAGCATTGCAGTGACCTTCGACCAATATGCGCCGAACGGCGTCCTCGGTGATCCGACGACGGCGACCAGTGAGGACGGTGAAGCGATCCTCGACGAAGTGGTCGCGGCCGTCACCGCCTACGCGCGACGCATGCTCGCACTCTGACGCCGCGGGCGTCGCCAATCCCCATGCACCCATTCCCGTGGCACTGCCCTGTGCCCACGATTCCTCAATGGAGAGTGAGATGACCTCCTCGGCCCGTACCCAAGAGTCCGCCCCGAATGCTGATCCCGCCCCGAACGCTGATCCAGCGCCGAAGGACAACGAGCGGCTGCCCGCTGTCATCCGGGCACTCAACGTCGTCGAGAACGTCGGCAACAAGCTGCCGCATCCGTTCTGGCTGTTCTGGATTCTCGCAGCGCTGCTGGCTGTCTCGAGTCTGATCCTCTATGTGGCGAACGCCGGCGTCGCAGATCCGGAGACCGGTGAGTGGACCCCCGTGAAGAGTCTGATCTCGGGACCTGGCCTCGCCATGGCGCTCGAGTCGGCTCTCGACGCCTACCAGAGCTTCCCGCCGCTCATCACCATCATGGTGGTCATCATGGGAGTCGCGCTCGCGGAGCGCACCGGCATGCTCACCACGGCCATGAAACTGTCGATTGCGCGCGTGCCCTCCTCGCTCATCGTCTTCACCGTGGCGTTCATGGGCACGGTCTCCCACGTGGCGTCCGCCGCCGCGTATGTGATTCTCGTTCCGCTGGGCGGACTTGTCTTCAAGGCGGTGGGGCGCTCGCCGGTGCTCGGCATCGTCGTGGCGTACACGTCGATCGCATCCGGCTATGACGCAAGCCCCATCCCCACTCCGAACGACGCGATCTTCGCGGGCATCACGACTGCGGCGGCTCAGATCATCTCGCCGGA
>JAAZLF010000090.1 GCA_012799425.1 Actinomycetales bacterium
CAGGTGATCCGAGGCCCCGGCCAGCCGCTCCTCGGCCACCCTGTCGGTGCGGTGCACCGCCTGCGCCCCGCGGACCTCCACTGCGTCGGTGACCAGCACCGCGTCGATCCGGCGGCTCGGTGCGGCAGCGGGGAAGGTGTGCTCGCTCTGCTCGGCGGGATCCGTGAGCAGCGGGGACAGGAACCGGCGTGCCGTGCCGCTGGCTGTCTCGTTGAGGTCGCCGCCGACGATGACGGGCGCTCCCGCCCCGCGGACCAGCGCCGACAGATGCTCCGCGTGCCGCATCCGGTTGTCCTCCTGGAGCGCGAGATGGGTGGAGGCGACCACCACCGCACCCCCGCCGGGCACCGAGAGCCTCACGGCCGCGACGCCGCGCGGATAGGTGGAGTTCAGGTCCGACAGCTGCTGGGCGACGGGGTGCATGCCGCGCCGGATCACCTGTGCGGCGACCTGGTCGGTCGCGAGGATCGCGAGCCCCCGCCCGCCCGCGCCGCCGACCAGGATCCGCCGGTCGATCTGCTGGGCCAGCCAGCGCAGCCGAAGGCTCGGCAGCACGAACCGCGGGGCTTCCTGCAGCAGGAGCACATCGGGCTGCAGATCCTGGATGCTCTCGATCAGCGCAGCCAGATCGCCGCGCAGCTCCCACAGGTTCCAGGCGAGGATCCGCAGGTCCCAGGCCTCGCGCCGCGGCGTCGGCTGAGGCGGTGCGGCGCTCACGCGCCGCTCCCCTCAGCACTGTCGGAGACCATCGGGGCGATCACGCGCTCGACGAGCCCCTTGAGCTCAGCGAGCTCGTAGCCCGGCCAGCCGAACAGATCCCGGCGCCATTCCGGAGGCACCGCCTTGTAGCCGAGCGCCGCTCCCAGCAGCGCCCCGGTGATGCAGGTGACGGTGTCGGTGTCGTATCCGGCCCTGGCGGCCGACTCGAGCGCGGCGACCATGGCGTCACGCTGGTCGAACTTCCCTTCGGGGATCGGGGTGATCTGCGAGATCGCCGCCCAGGCCGCCTGGAAGGCGCCCACCACCCAGCCGTTGCGGCGGAACATCACGGGGGTGGACTCCTCCGCCTCCGCGATCCGTTCGCTCCACAGCTCGCGGCGCTCCTCGGGCACGTGGCGCAGACCGACCCGCAGGTCCACCTCGCCGGTGAGGATCGCGTGGCGCACGGCCAGGCCCCACAGGGTGCTGGCCTCGATCGTGTCCGGATGCACGTGTGTCAAGCGACACACCGCATCGATCGCCTCGACGGCATGCTCCTCGGGAGAGAGCAGATACGGCAGCACAGAGGCGTGCACCCGCATCAGCGACCCGTTGCCGGCGGAGGCCGGGAGCTCCTCGTGCGCCGAAGCCGCGGCGGCCCGGAAGTCCCTGGCCCGCGGGGCGTAATGGCCGTCCTCACGAGCGAGGGCCGCAGCGGTCCGCACCACCTGAGAGGTCAGGGTCCCGATGTCCGGGGTGCCCAGCGACCAGGAGTACCACTCGCGGGCGATGTGGTCCTGAGCAGTCTCGATGCGCAGATCATGGTCCCCGGCGGAGGCGAGGGACGCCTCCAGCACCACGATCGCCATCGCGGTCTCGTCGGTCCATTCGCCCGGCTGCCAGCCCAGCACGCCGCCGCCGATCATGTCGATCTCCTCGGAGTCGAGCACGGGGGGCTGGAACTCGTACGGAGCGCCCAGGGCGTCGCCGGAGGCGGCCGCCACGACAGCGCCCACGGCGCGCCGGCGCTGTGCGGCCGACAGGCCCGCCTCGCGGGTGTTCATCGCATCCGTCGTCACGACCCCATGGTTCCACATCAGCGCCGCACAGCCTCCCCCCATCCACCCCGCTACCCTGGTGGGGACCACGAAGGAGCTCCATGACCGACACTCCCGCGGCTGCCTCGCCGCACTGTGACGACCCGCACGACCACACCGGCCACGATCATCCGCCCACCGGCGCGGATCTCGTCCGGGATCTCGTCAAGGGCCTGTCGATCCAAGCTCTGCTGATCCCCGCGCTCGCCGTGGTGCTGATCATGGCGATCCTGCCCTTCGCACCTCTCAGCCCGCTGCCGCTGCTGCTGGGGTTCGCGCTCGGCGGCACCCAGCTGCTCTCGCTCGTGGCGACCAGCCTGTTCGTGGCCCGCACCCGCAAGCAGCTGGCGGTGAACCCGGGCCTGCTCGCCGTGCGCAGCGTCGTCGACGAGGTGCTGCGCGTCGCAGCGGTGCTGCTGGCGGTGCTGCTGTGGCCGGCCGACATCAGCTCGAACCTGGGCATGTGGGTCGGCGCGGGATGCGCATTGGTGTGGTTGATCCTGGCCACTGCCCAGACCGTCACCACCCGTCAGCGGATCGCCCGCCCCGGCGACTGGTCCAAGGAGGCGATCTCGACCCTGCTGTCCCAGCGCGTCGGCGCCCGCTCCACCGTGATCATGCGCCTGCTGGACGTGACCGGCACCGTGATGTTCCAGGTCGGCGCGACCATCCTCGTGATCTTCTCGCCGGTGCTGGTGATCGGCACCGCCGTGCTCTCGATCGGCACCGGCCTGTCGACCCTGGTGCTGCAGCGCCGCGCTCCGGCCGATCGCGCCCGCTCGCCCTGGGCCTACGCACCCTTCGCCCTGGGCCTGCTCACGCTGGTGCTGGCCTCGCTCGGCCTGCTCGCCTTCTGACTCACCGCTGCACCCTGACTCACCGCTGCACCGCGGCCGCCCTCGCCGGCGACCACCTGACCCGCACTCCCCCACCCTTCGCAGGAGCCGATGATGACCACTGCCCCCATCCCCGCCGCGCGCCCCTCGGGCCTTGCCCTGGACCAGGTCGACGATTCCGTCCGCATCCAGGACGACCTGTTCGGGCATGTCAACGGACGCTGGCTGCGCGAGCACGAGATGCCCGCCGACCGCTCGAGCGACGGCGCCTTCCATGCCCTCCGCGATCTCTCCGAGGAGCGAGTCCGGGAGATCATCGAGGAGGCCGCTGAGGACCAGGCCGGCAGCGGCGGCCGGGCCCCGGCCTCGGACCACGATCGGGTGGGCGCCCTGTACACGATGTTCATGGACACCGACGCGATCGAGCAGGCCGGCTTCGGCGTGCTCGAGGAGATGCTGGCGGCCGTGTCGGCGACCACCGACCTCGAGTCGATCGTGCGGGCCATGGCCGCCCCGGACTCCGGTGCCTCGGCGCTGCTGAACTATGTCTGGACCGACGACCGTGACTCCACGAACTACCAGGTCAAGATCCACCAGGGCGGTCTCGGCCTGCCGGATGAGTCCTACTACCGGGAGGACCACTACGCCGAGATCCGCGAGGCGTACACCACCCATCTGGGCAACCTCGCGCGCCTCGCCGAGCTGCCCGGCCGCAGCGGCCTCCCCGCGGGCGACGCCGAGGACCTCGCCCGCGCCGTGATGGACTTCGAGACCCGCCTGGCCGCATGCCATGCGGACGTGGTCCGCCTGCGCGACCGCGAGAAGTCCTACAACCCGATGGGCGCCGCACAGCGGCGCGAGCTCGCCCCCGCCTTCCCCTGGGACGCCTACATCGAGGGCACCGGCGCCCCGGCGAGCGCCTTCGAGGTCGTCTCCGTGGGCCAGCCCGAATTCGTCTCCGCCGCCGCCGAGCTGCTGGCCGGCGAGGACCTGGATGTGCTGCGGGCCTGGCTCTCGATCCATGCGGTCTCCTCCTACGCACCGTATGGCCCGGCCGCTCTGGTCGAGGAGGACTTCGCCTTCTCCGGTCGTGTGCTCTCGGGCGCCGAGGAGCTGCGCGAGCGCTGGAAGCGCGGCGTCGCCTTCGTCGAGGGCGTGGTCGGCTTCGCCGTCGGCCGCGAGTACGTCGCCCGCCACTTCCCGGCCTCCCACAAGGAACGCATGACGGAGCTGGTCGACGCGCTGATGGACGCCTACCGCGACTCCATCGAGGATCTGCCGTGGATGACCCCGGCGACGCGGCAGAAGGCGCTCGCCAAGCTCACCAAGTTCACCCCGAAGATCGGCTACCCGGAGCAGTGGCGCGAGTACGACGGGCTCGAGATCGTGCCCGGCGATCTGGTCGCCACGGCACGCGCCTCCCGCC
>JAAZLF010000091.1 GCA_012799425.1 Actinomycetales bacterium
CCCCCTCCTCCTCGGCTCGGCCGCAGAGCGGCGCGCCCGCCGACGACACCCCTGTCACGATCCCGGGCACGCGCGCGGCCGACGCCGACCTGTGCGGCGGCTGACCCTGGGTGCAGGGCTCAGACCAGGCCCTTCTCCGCCAGCCAGTCCGCGGCGATGTCCGTCGAGCTGCGCTGGTCCTCGACGCTCTGGCGGTTGAGCTCGACCAGGTCGTCGGCGCTGAGCTCCGCGAGGACCGCGTCGATCGCCGCGGCGGCGGCCTCATCGATCTTCTCCGAGACCACCGGCACCACGTTCTGCGGGAGGATCAGCGACTCCGGGTCCTCGAGCACCACGAGGTCGTTCTGGGCGATGGTGGGATCGGCGGTGTAGATGTTCGCCAGCTGCACGTCCCCGTCGAGCAGGGCCTGCACGGTGAGCGGGCCGCCGGAGTCCTCCACGGGCACCACGCTCACGTCCACGCCGTAGACCTCCTTCACGCCCTCGGGGCCGTACGGCCGAACCTCGAACTCGCTGTTCGCGGCGACCTTCAGGTCCTCGTCGACCCCGGCGAGATCGCCGATCGCGGTGAGGGAGTGGGAGTCGGCGAAGTCCGAGGTGGTGGTGTAGGAGTCCTGGTCGGAGGCCTCGGCGAAGGACAGCACCCGCAGCCCCTCGGGGAGGGCCTCGCCGAGGGCGGCGCTGATCTCCTCCGGGGTCGCGGTCCCGGCCTCGGAGTCGTAGTGCTGGAGCAGGTTGCCGAGGTATTCGGGCAGCACGTCCAGCGCCCCCTCCTCGAGCTCGGGCATGTACACCTCGCGCTGGCCGATCTGGTACTGCCGGTCCACGGTGAGGCCCTCGCCCTCGAGCACCTGGGCGAACAGCTCCGCGATGATCTCGTTGGAGTAGTAGGCCTGGGAGCCGATCGCGATGGTGCCGGCTCCGCCGCCCTCGCCGTTGCCGCCGTCGGTGCCGCCGTCGGTGTCCCCTTCCTCGAAGGGGTCGGAGCTGCCGCAGGCGGCGGCGCCGAGGGCGACGCCGCCCAGTCCGAGCGCGCCGAGCAGGTGGCGCCGGGTGCTGTGGATGGTCATGGGATTCTCCTCGGGTGGTGGGGCGGGATCAGGTGGCCCTCAGGCCGCGCGGGGCGCTGAGGCGCTGGATGAGCAGCAGGGCGAGGTCCAGGATCAGAGCGAGCACGATCACCAGCAGCGAGCCGGCGATCATCTGGGGGTAGTCCTGGGAGCCGAGGCCTTGGAAGATGTAGCGGCCCAGGCCCCCGTTCCCGACGTAAGCGGCGAGCATCGCGGTGGCCACGACCTGCACGGTCGCACCGCGCACCCCGCCGATCAGCAGCGGCATGCCCAGCGGGATCTCGACCCGGGTGAGGATCTGCAGCTCGGTCATGCCCTGGGCGCGGGCGGCGTCGACGGTCGCGGGCTCGACGGATTCCACGGCCGAGTAGGCACCCGCGAGGAGGGAGGGGATCGCGAGGATCACGAAGGACAGCAGCGGGGCGGTGAGCCCGATGCCCATCAGCAGCGCGAACAGGGTCACCAGGCCCAGCGTGGGCAGGGCCCGGGCGGCGCCAGCGGTCGCGACGGCGAGACCCTTGAAGCGTCCGGTGTGGCCGACGGCCAGGCCCAGCGGGACCGCCAGCAGCGCGGCCACCACCACCCCCAGCGCGGTGTACCCGAGGTGCTCGAGGGTGCGCAGCGGGATGCCGGCCGGGCCGGACCAGCGGGAGGGGTCGGCAAGCCAGTGCAGGGACTCCAGGAAGGGGCTGTCGTTCATGGCCGGCGCCCCTCCGTCCTGCGAGTCCACGGCATGATCAGCCGGCCCAGCAGCACCAGCAGCGCGTCGGTGAGCAGCGCGAGAGCGGCGGTGACCACGATGCCCGCGGCGATCTCCTCGACGATGCCGCGGCGCACCCCGTCGGTGAACAGCATGCCCAGGCTCGGCACGCCGAGCACACCGCCGACGGTGACCAGCGAGATGGTGCTGACCGCCACCACCCTCACCCCGGCCAGCAGCACGGGCCCGGCCAGCGGCAGCTCGACCTGCAGGAAGCGAGCGGCGGGGGCGTAGCCCTGCGCGGTCGCGGAGCCGAGCACGTCACGGCTCACCGAGCGGAAGGCGTCCGAGGCGGTGGGGACCATCAGCGCGAGCCCGTACAGCGACAGCGCGATCGAGATGTTCAGCGGCGAGCGCACGGAGGTGCCGATCAGTCCCGGCAGCAGCACGAACAGGGGCAGCGAGGGGATCGCGTACATCAGGCCCGAGGTGGTGGTGACCGAGGCGCGCAGCCAGCCGCGGGCGTTGGCGAGCTTCGCCAGCGGCAGGGACAGCAGGAAGGCGACCAGGATCGGGGGCAGCGCCTGGCCCAGGTGCGCTCCGGTGTAGCCGGCGATCACATCGAGGTTGTCCAGCACCCACGTCACGAGGGCCGCTCCTGGGCCGAGGCGAGGATCCCGGCGGCACGGCCGTCGGCGTCGACCACCACGTCGCGCCCGTCGACCCTCTCGACGTGCAGGGTGCGAGCGCCGCGGTCGGCGCCGACGAAGCTCGCGACGAAGTCACCGGCCGGTTCCGCGAGGATCTCCTGCGGGGTGCCGACCTGCGCGATGATCCCGCCGGGTTCGAGGATCACCACCCGGTCGCCGAGCAGGAAGGCCTCGTCGATGTCGTGGGTGACGAACACGATCGTCTTGCGCAGGTCGTGCTGGAGGCGCTGCAGCTCGCGCTGGAGCTCGCTGCGCACGATCGGGTCCACGGCGCCGAAGGGCTCGTCCATCAGCAGGATGTTCGGGTCGGCGGCGAGGCCTCGGGCCACGCCCACCCTCTGCTGCTGGCCGCCCGAGAGCTGAGAGGGGTAGCGGGAGGCGAGCGCGGGCTCCAGGCCCACGGTCTCCATCAGCTCGTGGGCGCGGGCGCGGGCCTCGCGCCGACCGGTGCCGCGCAGCACGGGCACGGTGGTGATGTTGTCGAGCACGCTGCGGTGCGGGAGGAGGCCCGAGGCCTGCATGACGTAGCCGATGCTGCGGCGCAGCTGCACCGGGTCCAGCCCGGCGATGTCGTCGCCGTCGATGTGGACGCGCCCGGAGGTGGGCTCGACCATCCGATTGATCATCCGCATCAGCGTGGTCTTGCCGGAGCCGGAGGAGCCCACCAGCACCACCGACTCGTGCGAGGCGATCTCGAGGCTGAAGTCCTCCACGGCGACGGTGCCACCGGGGTACTCCTTGCGGACGTTCTCGAAACCGATCACGTGGCCTCCTGACGGGGCGTCGTGGGGTGAGGGGCGGGGTCGACCGTGATCAGGGAGTCCGTCGGGGACCCAACCTGTCCGTGCCGCAGAGCGCCGGGGTTTCCCCCAGTATCGCCCCTGGGTGACGGCGG
>JAAZLF010000092.1 GCA_012799425.1 Actinomycetales bacterium
CTACGCGCTGCACGACTTCACGCTCTACCACCTGCTGCGCCGCGGCTGCGGCCCGGGCAAGATCGCCTACCTCGCCCACCAGGCCTGGGGTGACGCGGAGGCGGGCCGCTGGCCGTCCGGGTACCCCGAGGCAGATGCCCGCGCCTACTCGCGCGAGGAGATCAAGCACTGGCTGACCGTGTTCACCCGGCGCTTCTTCGCCAACCAGTTCAAGCGCTCCGCCCTGCCCAACGCGCCGAAGGTGCTGGCCGGCGGCTCGCTCTCCCCGCGCGGGGACTGGCGGATGCCGGCCGACGCGACGGCGACGGCCTGGCTCGCGCAGATCGAGCGGGACGTGCCGGGGGCGTGAGCGCGGTGCGTCGGGGCCCCGATCGCCGGGTGGCTGCCCGGAGGCAACGGATCGGTAGCCCCGGGGGAGACGGGATGGGTATCGTCGGCCACCTCCGCACTCGCCGATGAAGGATGAGCCATGACTGCGTTGACGTCCGCCTCCCTGCCCGAGATCTCCTCCGCCGGCCAGGTGGCCGTGCCCGAGTACCCGCTGGCGGAGCGGCGGATCGGCATCGTCCACTTCGGCGTGGGCGGCTTCCACCGGGCGCACCAGGCCATGTACCTCGACGCGCTGATGAACGCCGGTCGTGACCGCGACTGGGCGATCTGCGGCGTGGGCCTGCTGCCGGGCGACTCCCGCATGCGCGACGCCCTCACCTCCCAGGACGGGCTGTACACCCTCGTCACCAAAGCGCCCGACGGCACCCGTGACCCCCGCGTGGTCGGCTCGATCGCGAGATACCTCTTCGCGCCCGACGATCCCGAGGCCGTGCTCGCCCAGATGACCGACCCGGCGGTGCGGATCGTCTCGCTGACCGTCACCGAGGGCGGCTACAACTACAACCCCTCCACCGGGCAGTTCCAGCACGAGACCGAGGCCGTCGCCGCGGACCTCGCCACCCGCTTCGATCTCGAGGGCGCGGTCGCCGCCGGGAGCGCCGGCGAGAACGACGGCGGCGCGAACACCCCGCATCGATTCGGGAGTCCTCAGACCATGTTCGGCTACGTGGTCGAGGCGCTGCGCCGCCGACGCGAGGCGGGCACCGCCCCGTTCACCGTGATGTCCTGCGACAACGTGCGCGGCAACGGCGATCTCGCCAAGCGCATGATCCTCGCCTACGCGAGCCGGCGCGATGAGAGAGGCCTGCACCGCGAGGCACCTCTGACCGACTGGATCGAGGCCGAGGTCGCCTTCCCCAACTGCATGGTCGACCGGATCACCCCCGCCACCGCCCCCGAGGACGCCCGGATGCTCTCCTCCGACTACGGCATCGATGACGCCTGGCCCGTGGTGAGCGAGGACTTCGTGCAGTGGGTGCTCGAGGACCATTTCCCCTCCGGCCGCCCCGCCTATGAAGAGGTGGGCGTGCAGATGGTCGAGGACGTCGAGCCCTACGAGCTGATGAAGCTGCGCCTGCTGAACTGCTCCCACCAGGCGATCGCCTACTTCGGCCTGCTGCTCGGCCACACCTACGCCGACGAGGCCGCGGTCGATGAGCATCTCGCCCCCTTCACCCGGGTGCTGTACATGGACCACGAGGGCACGCCCGCCGTGCCCGAGGTGCCCGGCATCGACCTGACCGCCTACAAGGACGAGCTGATGGCCCGCTTCGCGAACCGCGAGGTCAAGGACACCCTCGCCCGTCTCGCCGCCGAGTCCTCGGATCGCATCCCCACCTGGCTGGTCCCCGTCATCCAGGAGAACCTCGCCGCCGGAAGGGGTGTCTCCGCCTCCGCCGCGATCGTCGCCTCCTGGGCACGGTACGCCGAGGGCACGGGGGAGAACGGCGAGCAGTGGCCGGTGGTGGACCGGCTCCGTGACCGCGTGATGGCCGCCGCTGCCCACCATGACGAGGACCCGCTCGCCTTCCTCCGCGACGAGGAGCTGTTCGGGGATCTCGTCCAGCACGACGCGTTCACCACCCCCTACCTCCACGCCCTCGAGGTGCTCCGCACCCGCGGCGCCCGCGCGCTGCTCACGGAGCTCGTGGCCGGAGCCTGAGGGCGGGGCTCGCGGGGCGCGGACC
>JAAZLF010000011.1 GCA_012799425.1 Actinomycetales bacterium
CGCGTTGCCGGAGGTGTAGAGGCCGGCGAGCACGACCCTTTCGAGCCGCAGCTGGCGGTACTCGACCTCGGTGACGTCCTCGAGCTCGGTGGACAGGCCCGCGACACGGCGCAGGGCCTGGCGGTCGGCGAGGTCGTACTGCTCGCCGTCGGTCTCGGAGTCGTACGTGATCGGGGAGACGGAGGCGTCGCCCCGTGCGAGGATCCGCTCGGTCAAGGGGTCACGGCGCACGGCATCGGCGTGGGATGGGATCTCGGGGGTTTCCGCGCTGTTCGAGTGCTCCGCGGCCCCGGTCCCTCCCGTGCGCTGCCCGTCGACGTCGTGGTCGGAATCGGGTTCGGGATGGAAAGCGATGGGCACGATCGGGGCACTCCTCGGGTCGGTGGCTGGTGCTGTCTCCACAGTCCCACGTCCGCTCCCCGCGGTCGAGCGATTTTGCGCTGAGCGGAGCCGGTGTGCCCGCGCGGGCGGCGCACGAGTCGGCGGGAGTGCACCGCCCTCCGTATCCTGCTGGGGTGGACGAGCACTACTTCACCCCTTCCCCCGCGACCGATGACCGACGCTTCCCGCTGCAGGTGCGCCTGGCAGGACGCGATCTCGATCTGGTCTCCAGCACGTCCGTCTTCAGCGGGCGCGGCCTGGACAGGGCGACCGCGGTGCTGCTGGCCCGGCTCGACGAGATCACCCCGCCGCCGCCGGGCGCGACGATCCTGGACCTCGGCTGCGGCTGGGGTCCGATCGCCCTGACCGCGGCGATGCTGCATCCGGACGCCGAGGTCTGGGCGGTGGACGTCAGCTCCCGTGCCCGGGAGCTCACGGCGGAGAACGCCCGCCGGGCAGGCGTGACGAACATCCGCGTGATCTCGCCCGAGGAGGTGCCGGCGAGCTTCTCACCGGACGCGATCTGGTCCAACCCCCCGATCCGGATCGGGAAGCACGCGCTGCACGAGCTGCTGCTGGAGTGGACGGCGCGCCTGAGCTCTCAGGGCACGGCGGCCCTCGTGGTGGGGAAGAACCTGGGCGCCGATCCGCTGGCGCGCTGGCTCGGCGAGCAGCTGCCGCAGCGTGAAGTGGCGAAGGTCGCGAGCGCCAAGGGCTTCCGGATCCTCGAGGTGGGCCCCGAGCGCTGAACGGGCCGCGCAGCCGGCCCGCTCCCGCGTTGTCAGACCAGGGTGGCTCCGTCAGCCACCAGCTGGGCAGGCCCGGTGAGAGTGACGTCGCCGTCGGCTGTCCACCCGACCTCCAGGCGTCCGCCGGGGACATCGACTGTCCACGGACGGCGGGAGACGTCCCCCGCACGGTGCGCGGCGGCCACCGCGACCGCGGCCACGCCGGTGCCGCAGGAGCGTGTCTCCCCCACTCCCCGCTCATGGACCCGCATCGCCACGTGCCTCGGCCCGCGCTCGCTGACCAGTTCGATGTTCGCGCCGCCGACCGGCTCGGGATCCAGCGCGGGGCGCTGCACGAGATCGAGATCCTCGAGCCCGGTGTCCGATGGGAGGAACGCCACCGCGTGGGGGTTGCCCATGTCGACGTCGGTGACAGCGAGCCGATGCCCGGCGATCTGCACGCTGCGCAGGCCGTGCCGGGTGTGGGAGGCACCCATCCCCACACGCACGCTCCAGAACCCTCCCGCGGAATCCGGACGCTCGAGGATCTCGACGGCGCGCACACCGGCGCGGGTGAGCACCTTGAAGTGGTCGTCGGCGACGTGGCCGGCGCGCTGCAGGTGCGCGGCCAGCACCCGCACCCCGTTCCCGCACATCTCGGCGATCGATCCGTCGGCGTTGCGGTAGTCCATGAACCATTCGGGCGCGTCATCCGGCATCCGGATGCCGGCTGCGCGGGAGCGGACGGCGCGGATCACCCCGTCGCCACCGAGGCCTGCGCGACGGTCGGCGAGCCGCGCGATGTCCGGGGCCTCGAGCGTGAGGGCGCCGTCGGGGTCATCGATCACCACGAAGTCGTTCTCGGTCCCGTGGCCCTTGGTGAAGGCGATGCGCTCGTCCATTCCCTGAGCCTAAGGCCGCGTGCTCCGCGGCATCGCAGGGAGGCCCCCTACCCGAGCCAGGGCTTCCGCGAGCAGCGCCTCACCGGCGGCATCGAGCCAGTGCACCCTGAGATCGCGCCGGAACCAGGTGTCCTGCTTCCGCACCAGGCGCCTGGTGCCCACGATCGTCGCCTCGATCGCCTGCGCACAGCTCATCGTGCCGTCCAGGACCGCGAGCCCCTGTTCGTACCCGATCGCTCTGCGAGCAGTCAGGCCGCGGTCGAGCCCCCGAACTCGGAGGTTTCGGATCTCGTCCAGCAGGCCCTGATCGACCATGCGATGCACCCTCTCAGCGATGCGCTCGTGCAGCTGGGGACGCTCCAGACGCAGACCCAGCTGGATGGTGCGGGGGTCGACGTGAACGGGACGTGGGAGGAAGGCGGTGAAGGGCCGCCCGGTGAGCTCGCCCACCTCGAGCGCTCGGACGATGCGTCGGGCGTCGTGCTCCCCGATGGTGCGTGCTGCTTCGGGATCGTTCGCCGCGAGCTCGCGGTGCAGCGCCGTGGGCCCCTCCTCGATCACGCGGGTCTCGAGCCGGGCACGGACGGCGGGGTCCGTGGGCGGGAACTCGATGTCGTCCAGTGCGGCGCGGACGTACAGCCCGGAGCCGCCGACCATGATCGGCACCCGGCCCCGCTCGCGGATCGCAGCGATCACTGCGCGGGCATCCCGCTGGTACGCCGAGACGCTCGCCTCCTCGGTGACCTCGAGGACGTCCAGCAGGTGGTGCGGGATGCCGGACCTCTCCTGCGCGGTGACCTTCGCCGTGCCGATGTCCATCCCGCGGTACAGCTGCAGCGCATCAGCATTGATGACTTCGCCGTCGAGCCGCTGCGCGAGCCTGACCGCCAGATCGGACTTTCCGGTGGCGGTGGCGCCGACCACTGCGATCAGCGGTGCTCCGGAGGGGCTGGCGGCTGTCCCGGAGCGACGGGAGGTGGCGTCCATGACAGGCATGGTATCCAGGCGCCCGACGAAGGTCAGCGGGATCACGACGAATGGACGGACCGTTCCCGGGCAGAGGGAGTAGGGTGATCGGCGATCCGGCACCTCGGATCACCCTGCATCCCTACATCGAACGCCCGAGGTTGGAAGTGACTGCTCCGAACGAGTCCCCTGTCCAGATGGACACGGACTCTGCTGATCGCCTGGTTCCCCTGTCCCTGTCACGGGTCGAGGAGAGCCTCACCCGTCACGGCTATGCATTCGTCGAGGACGATGAGCACCCCGATATCGTGCGTGCCCGCTTCGACGACTACCGGTTCCAGTTCATGATCTCCGGCGACGAGCACGGTGTGCTGCAGACCCGTGGCCGGTGGAACCACTCGGTGGACGTCTCCCGCAAGGTGGAGATGGTCAAGCTCTGCAACGAGTGGAACATGAACCGCATCTGGCCCAAGGTCTACGTGCGCCGCGAATCCGAGGGCCTGCTTGGCCTGTACGGAGAGCTCGCCGCGGACTTCCGCGCCGGTGCGCTGGACTCCCAGATCGACAACGCCATCCAGTGCGGGCTCAGCACCGTGATCGCGTTCTTCCACAGCCTCGAAGAGCGGCTGGGCCCCGAGCTCGACGACCTCGACACCTGACAGCTGCCGGGCTCATGCCCGATGACGCAGGAGGCCGGTACCCCGAGGGTGCCGGCCTCCTGCGCGTCCGACAGGAGTCAGGGGCGCCGCAGCCCCGGCATCCCGAGAGTCACCGGGCCGGCCGGGGCACCGCCCCCGGTCCCGCACGAGCCACCGGGCGCTGTCCCCACGATGTCCGCCTCCCAGGCGTCACCGGAGCGGGTGCGGCGCACGGAGAACAGGCCCTCGCGGGCGTCCGCGCCGTGCAGCGCACTGTCCGCGACCAGGTAGAACGGGGCGGCATGGGTCACGCGTGCGGTCACCACGTCACCGGGCCGGGGCCGCTCCGACCCCGGCAGGTCCTGGGGCAGTGAGAAGTGCACCAGCCGGTGGTCACGGGCACGGCCCGAGAGCCTCTGTGCACCGCCGTCGCCGCCCTCCCCCTCGGCGACGAGGATCTCGACGGCGCGGCCCTCGAGCGCGCGGTTCTCTTCGTGGGAGATGCGGTCCTGCAGCGCGGTCAGGCGCTCGAAGCGCTCCTGGACCACCTCCTTGGGGATCTGGTCCGCCATGGTCGCCGCCGGGGTGCCGGGCCGGATCGAGTACTGGAAGGTGAAGGCGCTGGAGAAGCGGGAGGCCTCGACCACCTCGAGGGTGCGCTGGAAGTCCTCCTCGGTCTCGCCGGGGAAGCCGACGATGATGTCCGTGGTGATCGCCGCGTCGGGGATCTGCGCTCGCACCTTGTCCAGGATGCCGAGGAACTTCTTGGAGCGGTAGGAGCGCTTCATCCGGCGCAGCACGTCATCGGAGCCGGACTGCAGCGGCATGTGCAGCTGGGGCATCACGTTCGGCGTCTGCGCCATCGCGTCGATCACGTCCTCGGTGAACATCGCCGGGTGCGGGGAGGTGAAGCGCACCCTTTCGAGCCCCTCGACGTCCCCACAGGCGCGCAGCAGCTTCGCGAACGCGCCGCGGTCGCCGAACTCGACCCCGTAGGAGTTCACGTTCTGGCCCAGCAGCGTCACCTCGAGCGCGCCGGAGTCGACCACGTCACGCACCTCGGCCAGGACGTCCCCGGGACGGCGATCCTTCTCCTTGCCGCGCAGGGAGGGCACGATGCAGAAGGTGCAGGTGTTGTTGCAGCCCACCGAGATCGAGACCCAGGCGGCGTACGAGGATTCGCGCCGGGTGGGAAGCGTCGAGGGGAACACCTCGAGCGATTCGAGGATCTCGACCTGCGCTTCGGCGTTGTGGCGGGCACGGTCCAGCAGGACGGGCAGGGAGCCGATGTTGTGAGTGCCGAAGACCACGTCGACCCAGGGGGCGCGTTCGACGATGGCCGCCCGGTCCTTCTGGGCGAGGCAGCCCCCGACAGCGATCTGCATGCCGGGATTCGCGTCCTTGCCGGGGCGCAGCGAGCCGAGGGTCCCGTACAGCTTCTTGTCGGCGTTCTCCCGGACCGCGCAGGTGTTGAACACGACGATGTCGACCTCGCCCTTGCGGGGGTCGGCGCCCTCGATCGCCGGCACGTATCCGGAGCTCTCGAGCATGCCGGTCAGGCGCTCGGAGTCGTGCACGTTCATCTGGCACCCGAAGGTGCGCACCTGGTAGGTCGCCCGCGGCAGAGCCGCCCCGTGGGGCTCGGCGAGGTGCGGGTGGATGCTCGGGGTGGAGGTGCTCAGCGACATAGTGCGTTCAGGATACGGCGCACGGGATGCGGGGCGGCTCCCCGCAGCGGGTCAGTCCGCCGATTCCCGGGCCGCGTTCCGCAGCTCTGCGGAGATGACGCGGACGGCGAGATCTCCCGGGTAGCCCTTGCGGGTGAGCAGAGCATCGAGACGGCGTGAGAGACGGCGGCGGTGGGCGCCGTCGCGCTCGACGCGCAGCTGCTGGCGGTCGCGATTTCTGATCCGGGAACGGACCAGGTCACGGCACCGCTGTTCCTCTTCATCGTCTTCGCCGTCCCCGGATGCGAGGGCAGAGGCGATGATCGTCGCCTCCACCGACTTCTTCTCGAGCTCCCGGCGCAGCGCCTCGTCCCCGAGGGACCGGAGCTCTCGCCGCTGCTGGACCCATTCGTGCGCGAAGGCGGCATCGTCGATCAGGCCGGCGCGGTCGATGCGTCCCATGACCTCATGGGCGATCGCCGCGGGGACCTCTCGCTGCGTGAGGCGGTCTCGCATCTCCCCCTCGGTGCGGCGCCGGGTGGACAGCAGCCTCATCAGATAACGGCACTCGCGGACCACCGCCTTCTCCCGCTCGGCCTGCTCCGGATCCGGTGCGGCGCGGGGACGGTCCAGGATCTCCTGAGTCCGGGCCGCGAGGCGTGCTCGTGTCCCGGAGGGAGCTGGGAGGTGGGCGGCGGCGCGTGCGGCCGAGGGGCCGTCGGCGCCGCCGCCTGCGTGCTGCGATGCCATGGATCAGATGGTGGCGGGGACATCCTCGTCGAGGAACTCGTCCTCGCCCAGGGGCGCCTCGACCGCCGCAGCCTCAGGCTCCGCGGCGTACTTGCCCACGCCGAGAGTGCGGAGGATCTTCTCCTCGATCTCCGCCGCCAGATCCGGGTTGTCCTTGAGGAACTGGCGTGAGTTCTCCTTGCCCTGACCCAGCTGGTCGCCCTCATAGGTGAACCAGGCTCCGGACTTGCGGACCACGCCGTGCTCGACACCGAGGTCGAGCAGGCCGCCCTCCCGGGAGATGCCCTCGCCGTAGAGGATGTCGAACTCCGCCTGCTTGAAGGGCGGGGCCATCTTGTTCTTCACGATCTTGACCCGGGTGCGGTTGCCGACGGAGTCGGTGCCGGTCTTGAGGGTCTCGATGCGCCGGATGTCCATACGCACGGAGGCGTAGAACTTCAGCGCCTTGCCGCCGGTGGTCGTCTCGGGGCTGCCGAAGAACACGCCGATCTTCTCGCGCAGCTGGTTGATGAAGATCGCGGTGGTGCCCGAGGCCGACAGCGCGCCGGTGAGCTTCCGCAGCGCCTGCGACATGAGCCGAGCCTGCAGGCCGACGTGGGAGTCGCCCATCTCGCCCTCGATCTCGGCCTTGGGCACCAGAGCGGCGACGGAGTCGATGACGACGACATCGAGCGCGCCGGAGCGGATCAGCATGTCGGTGATCTCCAGCGCCTGCTCCCCGGTATCCGGCTGGGAGACCAGCAGGGAGTCTGTGTCCACTCCGAGCTTCTTCGCGTACTCCGGGTCCATCGCATGCTCGGCATCGATGAACGCGGCGATACCGCCGTTGCGCTGGGCGTTGGCCACTGCGTGGAGGGCGAGGGTCGTCTTGCCGGAGGACTCCGGCCCGTAGATCTCGACGATGCGACCGCGGGGC
>JAAZLF010000093.1 GCA_012799425.1 Actinomycetales bacterium
CCCTCCTCCGTGGCGGGCCGCCGCCAATGCAGCGTGACCCGGAACCCCTCGCGGCGTCGGATCACCACCCCGGGCAGCATGGCCCGTGCCCGGGAGCGCAGCTCCGCCAGGCTGGTGCTCGCCTCCCGCACGGGCATCGGCACGGCCTCCGCCTCTGCCGCGCCTCGCACCGGGCGCGGGTGCTTCACCATCCCGATCAGCGGGTTGGACAGGGCATTGGTGATGTCCCACAGGTGATCTGCGGGGGTGGAGGGCTGCACCATCGCGACCACGAGCAGCTGCCCGCCGGGGCGCAGCAGGTCGCGGGCGTGGCCGAGCGCTTGCTGGAGGTCCTGATGGTGGAGGGAAGCGACCATGGTCACCGCGTCGTAGGCCCCGGCGTTCCCCGGCACCGCGACGTGCTCGGTGAGCGTGCGCCGGTGGACCTGTGCTCCGGGCAGGCCGTTCACGGCGCGTGCGGCGGTGCGGGCCATGCCGGGATCGGGGTCGATGCCCTCGACCCGTTCCATCCGTGCGGCCAGGCGGGCCAGCAGCGCACCGCGCCCGCAGCCGATGTCCAGCGCCCGGCCCGCACGAGCCGGCAGGGCGTGCAGGATCCAGCGGTGGAAGTGGGCGTTGTGGTCCCAGGGGTGGCGTGCGTTCCACCGGGCCAGCCCTCTGCCCGCCGCGCGGATCAGCGGGTTCGGGGTGGTGCGGAGGTTCCAGGTCCCGTCCATCGGCTCATCCTCGCAGGGCCCGCAGCCGTGCGCGGGTCATCAGCGTCATGGTGCTCAGGAGCGTCCCGGCGCCCAGCAGCATCGCGACGGGCCCCAGCCCCATCAGCAGCCCGGCGAGGAGGGCGCCGGCCAGCACCGCGAGCAGCAGGGAGTCGGCCTGCCAGACAAGCACCGAGAGGACCGAGAGGTCGCCCTGCGGAGTGGGGATCGGTGTCATCAGCGACAGCGGCATCGGGCCTTTCGCGGCATCCCAGGCCCGGGCGGCGACCAGCACCACGGCCAGCAGCACGGGCAGCGCCACCGCTGAGGGCTCGAGCGACCCACCGGCGAGCAGGAGCCCGGCGCCGCCGCCGAGGGCGGCGATGCTCCCCAGCAGCACGGTCGGCGCCGGGACATGCAGGAGAACCTGCATCGCGGCGGTCTGCCCCAGCAGCATGGGTGCTCCGAGGGTGTGGACTCCGTGGCGGATGCCGTCCACCCCTGCACTGCTGGCACCCCACAGCACGGTGCTTCCCAGCAGCACCGCGCTCCAGGCCGGCGGCCCCGTCAGCAGGGTCGCGACGGAGAGCAGGGCGGCGCCGGCGGCACCGGCGAGCGCACCGGCCGCGAACCGCTCCGGGCTGCGCAGCCAGGCGACCGCGTCCCGTCGGATGTACAGCAGCAGGAGAGGCCGCGGACCGATCACGGGCAGGCGACGACCGGCCGACGGCGGGGGCCGGAACCTTCCCGAGGCGCCCGCCAGGTCCCCGGTGGTCGCGAGCGTGCCGGCGGACTCCCAGCGAGCGGCCTGCTCGCGCAGCACCGCGCCGCGCAGGCGATCGAGCAGCCGGATGCACGCCGCCATGGCGAGCAGCCCCACCACCATGAGGCCGAGAGCCCAGGGCACTGGGGAGCGCGGCGCAGCGGGGTGGACGGCGCCCAGTCCCAGACCGACGGGGGCGATCGCGGCGAGCACCGCCGCACCCAGCAGGAGCGCGGAGACCAGCAGCCTCGCGGACATCCGGTGCAGCAGCTCGCCGGTCAGCCAGGCCGCTGCGAGCAGCAGCCCCGTCCCGGCCGCGGCCAGGACGAACAGGGCGACCTCCGAGACCTCGGCCAGGCCCGCGGCCATCAGAGTCGTGCCGACGAGCGCGGCGAGCACCGCCAGAGCCGTCACCGGGACCAGCAGCGCGCGTGCGAAGGGACGGCGCAGCACGTGCCGTCGGTGCAGGCTGCTCGAGGCGAGCGTGTCGATGAAGAACGGCGCCATCAGCGCCGGGCCCCGCACGGCACCGACCTGGAGGGCGATCGCCGCGGCGACGAGGGATGCCGCCGCGACATTCTGCGGGGCGTGGGCGGAGCTGAGCGCGGGCAGGACATCGGGCCGTGCCAGGAAGTGGCCGGCGCTGTTCAGACCGGGGATCCCCAGCACCAGCACGCTCATCGCCACCAGGTACACGAGGTAGAGCAGGTCGGTGCGGCTGCGCGCGGTGGCGCGCGATGCCCAGACCTCCCGGACCGCGGTCAGGTCGTTCACGCGACGCCTTCGAGAGCGAGCTCCGCCTCCGCGAGCTCCTCGCGCAGCCTGGGACTGTGGGTCGCCATCACGATGGCGGCTCCCGCCTCGGCGCGACGCCGGATCGCGGCGCTGACCAGGCCCAGGCGGTGCGCATCGAGTCGCTGCTCGGGCTCGTCCAGCAGCAGCACCCGGGCGGGCCGAGCGAGGGTCAGGGCGAGGGCGACCAGCTGGGTCTGACCGCTCGAGAGCTCATGCGGGAAGCGGGCGCCGAGCTGCTGGATCGCGAGCTCCTCGAGCAGCTGCTCGGCCTGCATCGCAGCCGCGGCGGAAGGCGTCCCCCAGGTGGCGGCGATGAACCGAAGATGCTCGGCGACGGTGAGGTCCCGTGCGGTCTGCGGCGGGCCGATGAGTGCGGCGAGCGAGGTGCGGAAGGCCCGGTCGCGGTCATCGGGAGCGCGGCCGGCGATGCGGACCGTGCCCGCGGTGGGCTCGAGCAGTCCGGCCAGCACTCGCAGCAGAGTCGTCTTGCCCGCGCCGTTGGCTCCCGTCAGCGCCAGGATCTCCCCGGCCCCCACCGTCCCCGTGGCCTCGAGCAGGAGCACTCCGCCGTCCCGCACGACGCCGACGTCCTCGAAGCTGATCAGCTCGCGTGGATCGCGGCGGGAGGACGGGCGAGATTCCATGGACCCATGGAACCCCATCGCCGCCGCCTGCGCCCTCCGATTTCGGTCTCGATCCTGCGGGGCGGCGAGCGGACGCGGCCTGTGACGGGGACCTCCGGGGACCTCCGGCGACAGAGACGCGCTGTGACGGAGACCTGTGATGGAGACCTGTGATGGAGACGGAGACGTCACCCTCTAGATATGTTGTCAGATCCGTGAGAGACTGTAGGGGCGCCGTCGTAGGTGCCGCCACCCTGTTCCTGCAGGTCGAGCGGTGCTCGAGCCGCTCCGATACCGCCGTGGTCCGGGCCTTGTCCGGGCCTTCACGATGCTGGAGCAGGCCGCCTCGACCCCACCAGGGCCGCGGTACCGCCGGTGCGCAGGTCCATAGAGGAGGAACCCCTTGTCCGTAGCCGCAGCGTCCGCCGTCACCGCCGCATCGAATGTCGGAGAGGTGCTCACCCATCCCGTCCACGGGCCGGTCCGCATCGTCTCCACCTCCACCCGCACCGTCCGGGGCGAGGAGCGCGAGTACGTCGACCTGGTGGTGATCGGTGACGAGATGAACATCTCCGTGCCGGCCGGAGGCAAGGACGTCGTCGGACTGCGTCCGCTGCTGGTGGAGAAGGAGATCGCCGCACTGATCAAGCAGCTCGCCGAGCCGATCTCGCCGCCGGAGAAGAAGGCGTCCTGGGCCCACCGCATCAAGTCGCTCCAGATGCAGCTGCAGACCGGTCGGCTGACCGACCGCATCGAGGTCATCCGCAACATCGTGCGCGATTCGGGCGGCGTGCCCTCGAGCCTCGCCGAGCGCAACCTGCTGAAGCAGGCCATCGATCCGCTGGCCTCCGAGATCGCGATCGCCCGCTCGATCCCGCGCGAAGAGGCGCAGCTGCTGCTGCAGAGCACCGCCGAGGGCGCGCTCGAAGCCGCCGCCGCCTGAGCCTCCTGCGCTTCTGGGCCGGGTCCTCCGGCCGCCACACGCAGCAACTGCCTCGCCTCACCTCCTCCGGATGCTCCCGGAGGGCGTGACGCGGGGCAGTATTCGTGTCATCCACCGACCGCCCGCCACACAGACTGCACCCGTGGCCGCGCCGGCCACCGCCACCGGAGCCACCAGCGTGATGCCCGTGACGACCAGGGGCGCCGCCAGCCGCCCGGCCCCCAGCATGGTGTTCCACCAGGCGAGGTAGGTGGTGCGGCCGTGCACCGGAGAGACGTCGATGCCGAGCGTCATCACGATCCCCGCTCCCAGACCGTTGCCCACCCCGATGAGCAGGCTCGGCACCAGCAGCGCCACCAGGGCTGAGCCCTGCCCCCGCCCGTCGAGCGTCGTCCCCAGCACGGCCAGCAGCAGGAATCCGGTGCCCATCAGCAGTGCACAGGGCACGGCGACGGCGGCCCGGCCATAACGGTCCATGAGCGTGCCGGCAGGCAGCACCAGCAGAATCTCCAGAGCCGCGCTGACACCGAAGACGATCGAGATCCACATCGGGTCCAGCCCGAGCGAGTCGCCCAGCAGCGGCACGATCACGGGCCGGTTCACACGCGCCATCATGACCGGGGAGATGCCGATGCCGACCGCGATCATACGGCGCAGCACCGCACGATCCAGCCTGCTGCGCGCCGCGGTGCGAGGTCGCCTCGCCCCGCCCGGCGGGGCCGGGGCCGGTCCCGCCTCCCCCGGTGGAAGGAACAGCGCGATCATCACCGTGCCCGCCGCGGAGGAGACGGCGAACAGCAGGAACACCCAGGCCATCGACCCCAGCGCGATCACGATCGCGCCGAGCAGGGGCCCGATCACCTCCCCGATCCGGATCACTCCGCCGAACAGCGTCATGCCACGGGCCCGCATCGTCGGCGGCAGGGCCGTGCCGAGATAGGACTGGCGGCCGAGCTGCCAGACCTGGATGCTCGCCGCCATCACCAGCAGCAGCCCGATCAGCACCAGGCGATGGGCACGGTCTCCGTCACCGCCCACCACGGGGCCGATCAGGGCGAAGGCCGCGAGGTTGGAGGCCACCAGCAGCACGCCGGTGATCACCAGGGCTCCGCGGGCGCCGATGCGGGAGATCAGCCGGCCCGCGGGGATGGGACCGAGGAACGAGGCCAGGCCGAAGATCATCGTGAGCGCGGCGGCCTGCGGGATGCTGAAGCCGAGGTCCCGGGCCAGCAGCGGGACCACCGGCATCAGCGCCGCCAGACCGATGAACTCCAGCAGGGTCGGGGCGTAGACAGAGGGGGTCAGCCCGCGCAGCACCTGCGCCGGGGTGCGCGGGTCCCTCGAGGGGGAGCGCGGCGCAGGAGTGGTCACCGCTCGAGTCTGTCACCGGGTAGTGAGCCTGGGCAAAGACATCCGGTCGGCGGACGCCCTCGGCGGCACCTCGCGGTCCGCGGGCTCAGCGGGCCAGGTGCACACGGGCGGTCTCCATCTCACCGCGGCGCGCGACGCCCTCGTCGACACCCGCCGCCACGGCCTCTGCCGCCCAGCGCACCGACCAGGCGCGCAGGTATCCGGCGGCCTCCTCGCCCTCACGCCACTGCGCGGTCGGTGCGGGGACGGGCCTCAGGCAGGTCGACCGCCAGCCGTCGGTGCGAGAGGCCAGGGCGAGCAGCGCGAGCTCCCATCCGATGGCGAGCGTCCCGGGGCCGGTGCGCTCGAACTCCTGGGCGTCGACCAGGACGGTGTGGCGCAGACGCAGCAGCGTGGTGCCGTCGTCCTCGGGATCCAGCTGGACCAGCAGCGGGTCCTCACCGGCTCCGCGGCACCAGGACATCGACAGCCGATGCGGTTCCTCGATCTCGAGGATGCGTGCGCGCACCCCGCCGGGCGCATCGAACGCCCCTCCCTCGCGGAGCTCACCGGTGACGGGCCCGAACCAGAGGGCGAGCTCGTCGGGGCGTGTGAGCAGCGGCCACAGCTGGGCCGGGGCGCGCTCGATGTTCGTGGTCAGGGTCAGCGCCGCACGCACCTGTCGGTGCCCGTCGGCACCGGTGTGCTCATGGATCTCGAGCCCGCGTCTCACCGCGTCGACCACGGAGGGCGACTCCGTGACAGTCATCTTCTCCTCGGAAGGGTCTCAGCCGCTCCGCACCGGCGCCGGTGGCGCGGGTGCGGACCCTCGCAGGGTAGCTCACGGTCCATCGCTCGTGCCAGGCGAGCACGCTCGAGCCGGTGCCCGCACCCGCCGGCCGTCCGCTGTGCATGGCGGGGCCCGCACGCCGCGGCTCCCCCGTAGCATGGCCGACGTGACTGCTGCGCGACTCTTCCGACCAGCCGACTTCACGGCACACCTCTTCGATCTCGACGGGGTCATCACCCCTACGGCCGAGGTGCACATGCGCGCCTGGGCCGAGATGTTCAGCCGGTTCCTCTCCGCCCGGGGCGTCCTCGAGCCCTACACCGACGCCGACTACTTCGCCCACGTCGATGGACGTCCCCGCTACGACGGCGTGCGCGACTTCCTCTCCTCCCGCGGCATCGCGCTCGCGGAGGGCGAGGACCACGACCCCGGCGATCAGGCGCCCGGTGCCGAGACCGTGCGCGGACTCGGCAACCGCAAGAACGATCTGGTCCTGTCTCTGCTGCGCCGCGAGGGCGTGGCGCCGTACCCGGGCACGGTCGCCTATCTCGACTCGCTGCCCGGCGACGCGCGGCTCGCGATCGTCTCCTCCTCCCGGAACGCGGAGGAGGTGCTGCGCGCCGCCGGCCTGTTCGACCGCTTCGAGCACATCGTGGACGGGAACCTCGCCTCGCACGAGGGTCTTCCCGGCAAGCCCGCCCCGGACACCTACCTCCACGGCGCCCGCCTGCTGGGCGTGGATCCCGCTGCGACGGTGGTCTACGAGGACGCGGTCTCCGGTGTGCAGTCCGGCGCTGCCGGGAACTTCGGAGCAGTGATCGGAGTGGACCGCGGCGTCGGAGCCGCTCAGCTCGCCGCAGCCGGCGCCACCCATGTCGTCGCCGACCTCGAGGAGATCGCATGACCCGCCTGCGCTCGGTGCCTTCCGACCCCGTCGACCGCACGTACCTGCCGCTGGACGAGTGGCGCCTGGTCGAGACGCGACCGCACCCGGATCTGGGGCTCACGGAGACCCTCTTCGCGACCGCCAACGGCTACCTGGGAATGCGCGGGACCCCCTCCGAGGGGCGGGACGCGGAGATCCACGGCACCTTCCTCAACGGCTTCCACGAGACCTGGCAGATCAACCACGCTGAATCGGCTTTCGGCTTCGCGCGCACCGGCCAGACCATGATCTCGGTGCCCGACTCCTCCGTGCTCAAGCTCTACGTCGACGACGAGCCGCTGCTGCTGTCGATCGCCGATCTGGAGGAGTACGAGCGCTGGATCGACTTCCGCGAAGGGGTGCTGCGCCGCGAGCTGATCTGGCGCACCCCGGCCGGGAAGCGCGTCAAGGTCAGCAGCTCCCGCATGGTCTCCTTCGCTCAGCGCCATCTCGCGCTGATGACGCTGAGAGTGGAGATGCTCGAGGGCTCCGCTCCGATCGCCATCTCCTCCCAGATCATCAACCGCCAGGATTTCCGCGACGACTACGGCAAGGGCGTCGAGGGCGGTCCGATCACGGACAAGGCCGATCCGCGCCGCACCACGGACTTCACCCACCGCGTGCTGGAACCGCTGCAGGACTGGCACAGCGACCGCCGGATGCTGCTGGGATATCGGGTCGCCAATTCGGGGATGACCCTGGCCGTCGGAGCGGACCACGCGGTGGAGTCCGATGCCGAGGTCGAGCA
>JAAZLF010000012.1 GCA_012799425.1 Actinomycetales bacterium
CTGTGGTTCGTGCTGTGGCCGACGCTGCAGGCCTTCCAGTTCTCGCTCACGGACTGGAACGGGCTCTCGGCAGACTTCGACTGGGTGGGCCTGGACAACTACCAGGGCCTCGCCACGAACGACTCGGTCTTCCGCAGGGCGGTGGGCAACTCGCTGTCGTTCATGCTGGTGGTGGTGATCGGACAGACGGTGCTGTCGCTCGCGCTGGCCCTCGCGCTGCTGCGCAGCTCGCGCCTGTCCATCGTGCTGCGGGCGCTGTTCTTCTTCCCGACGGTGCTGAGCTCGGTGTCGGTCGCGTTCATCTGGAGCTTCGTCTACGACCCGACGTTCGGCCTGGCGAACCGGCTGCTGGCCGCGGTGGGGCTGGGCTCGCTGCAGCAGCCGTGGCTGGGTGATCAGGACATGGCCATCTACTACCTGGCCTTCGTGCAGATCTGGTTCCATGCCGGACAGATGATGGTCGTGTACATCGCGGGCCTGCAGCAGATCCCGCAGGACCTGTACGACGCGGCGGCGCTGGACGGTGCCGGGCGCTGGCAGAAGTTCCGCTTCGTCACCTTGCCGCTGGTGCAGCCGGCCACCGTGATCGTGGTCGCCTACACCACGATCCAGTCGTTCAAGGCCTTCGACCTGATCATCGCCTCGACCGGCGGCGGACCGAACCACGCCACGGAGATCCTGGCGACGCTGATCTACACCACCGCGTTCCGGAACTTCGAGATGGGCTATGCCGCGGCGCAGTCGGTGATCTTCATGATCGTCATCGCCGTGATCACGATCCTGCAGCGCCGGGCCGTGGCCCTGGCCTCGGGAGGGAGCGACCGATGAGCACCACCTCGCCCACTGCTGCGCCCCGTCGGCGCACCCGTTCCCGGCGGCCCGACTGGTCCGAGCTGCCGCGGGGAGTGCTGCTGGGCCTGTACGCGCTGCTGATCGCCGTGCCGCTGGTGATCGTGCTGTTCACCGCGTTCAAGACCTCCTCGCAGATGTACCAGGACCCCTTCGGTCTGCCGCCCAGCCCCAGCCTGGCGAACTTCGCAGAGCTGTGGGCCGGGGGCCGGATCGGCACCAGCTTCCTGAACTCGGTGGTGGTGACCGTGGTGTCGGTGACGGTGACGCTGCTGGTCTCGAGCTGGGCCGCGTTC
Organism: Actinomycetales bacterium; assembly: GCA_012799425.1. Taxonomy (GTDB): domain Bacteria; phylum Actinomycetota; class Actinomycetes; order Actinomycetales; family Dermabacteraceae; genus Brachybacterium. The sequence goes on from JAAZLF010000012.1 coordinate 1,146, forward strand.
TCGGTGACCCGGATCGGCGGCCGGCTGGGAACGGTCATCTTCGCGATCTTCTGCCTGGGTCTGGCAGTGCCGGCGCAGGTGGCGATGATCCCCCAGTACGTGATCTTCGATCAGCTGGGGCTGACCAATTCCCTGCTCGGACTGATGCTGATCAACATCGCGGTGACCTGCTCGGTCGCGATCTTCATCCTCACCGGGTTCTTCCGCACCCTGCCCCAGGAGCTGTTCGAGGCGGCCGAGATCGACGGCGCCGGGACCTGGCAGCTGTACTGGAAGGTCGCCCTGCCGCTGTCCACGCCGTCCCTCGCAGCGGTCGCGATCTTCCTGTTCGTCATGCACTGGAACGATCTGCTGTACCCGTTGCTGTTCATCACTGATCCGGATCTGGCCACGCTCCCCAAGGCGCTGCTGGACTTCAAGGGCGAATACACCACGAACTATCCGGTGCTGTTCGCCGGGGTGCTCATCGCCTCGATCCCGATGATCGTGGCGTACGTGTTCCTGCAGCGCTGGTTCGTCGCGGGCATCACCGCGGGTGCGGTGCGCGGCTGAGACCGGCCGTGCATCGGGACGCCGTCCCGGCCCGAGGCTCTGATCGGCCATGATGGCAGGGCACATCACGTCTACGAAGGAGACCCCATGACCGTCGTCGTCACCGCCGTGTTCTATCCCAAGCCCGGCAAGAAGCAGGAGCTGGCCGACGCCATGCGCCGCGGCATCGAGGCCGTCCACGAGGAGAAGGGCTGCGAGCTCTACGCGATCCACGATGCCGAGGACGGCACCATCACCATGCTCGAGAAGTGGAGCACCGTCGAGGACCTCGACGTCCACGGCGCGGGCACCGCGGTGGAGACCCTCAACGCCGACATCGGCGAGCTCATCGAGAAGCCGACCCTGGTCACCCGCATGACCCCGATCGCCGCGGGCACCGAGGCGCAGGGCCTGCTCTGAGCCATCCATCCGCGAACGAGTCCCGGGGCGACAGCACGCCCTGGGGCTCGATCCTGCGCAACATCGCGCTCGTCCTGGTGCTCGCAGCGATGCTGTGGCTGGCCCTGAACGTGCGCCTGCCCGAGCTGGAGACCCTGCAGGCCGACATCGCCGGGATGGGCGTGTGGGGGCTGTTCGCCTTCGTCGCCCTGTATGCGCTGGTGGCCCTGACCCCGATCCCGGTGACGATCATGGCGGTCACCGGGGGCCTGGTGTTCGGGCTGCCGGTGGGCACCGTGCTGTCCCTGGTCGGGGTGGTGATCGGCTGCTGGGGCGCGTACTGGCTGGCTCGCGGCCTGGGCCGGGAGACGGTTCTGCGCCTGCTGGGCGGCCATGCGCAGCTGGTCGAGGAGCGTCTCGAGGGCGGAGGGTTCTTCGCCGTCTGCACCCTGCGGCTGCTCCCCGGGGTGCCTTACTGGCCGGTGAACTACGGCAGCGGCGCGCTCGGCATCCGCAGCCACGACTTCCTGGTGGCCACCGCCCTCTCCTCACTGCCGGGTCAGCTCTCCCTGGTCGCGATCGGGGCGTTCATCGCTGATCCCTCGGTGCTGCACGGTGCCGCTGTGGGGATCTCCTGGGTCGCAGTGATCGCATTGACCATCCTCTCGTTCCGTCGCTGGCGCTCGACCCGCCTCGAGCAGGCGGACGGCTGACCCCTGTGCTCCCAGGGCCCGTCGGCCTAGACTGCTGCCACGCCGACGGAGCAGCCCTCCCGCGGGCCTCTCCATCGGCCGCAGCGCGCCACCCGGTGCGCCCAGCCGCTCGACGGGGCCCCGGCTCCCGCCGACTGTCGATGAGGACATGTCATGAGCACAGCCACCGAGGCCACGCCCGGTCTCAGCCCGCGCGTGGCGCTGCAGAAGGTCGGCACCTCGCTGTCGAACATGGTGATGCCGAACATCCCGGCGCTGATCGCCTGGGGCATCCTGACGGCCTTCGTCATCCCCAAGGGCTGGACGCCGAACGAGCCTCTCGCGAGCGTCGTCGACCCGATGATCCACTACCTGCTGCCGCTGCTGATCGCGAATACCGGCGGCCGCATGGTCTACGAGGCGCGCGGCGCCGTGGTGGGCGTGATCGCCACGATGGGCGTGATCGCAGGCTCGGACTGGCTGATCGCACAGGAGAACGCGCGACTGCTCGAGCAGTGGGTCGCAGCGGGCAACAGCGCGGCGGAGTACAGCGAGCTCGGCCAGGTGCACATGTTCATCGGGGCGATGATCATGGCGCCGCTCGCGGCCTGGATCATGAAGAAGCTGGACAGGCTGTGGCAGGACCACATCCCTGCGGGCTTCGAGATGCTCGTGAACATGTTCTCCGCCGGGATCATCGGCTTCGCGCTCCTGGTGGCGGGCTTCTTCGGTCTCGCCCGGCTCGTGAACGGGCTGATGGCGCTGCTGTCCGACGGCGTCGCGGCGCTGGTCGATGCGCACCTGCTTCCGCTGGTCTCGATCCTCATCGAGCCCGCCAAGGTCTTCTTCCTCAACAATGCGATCAACCACGGCGTCCTCACACCGCTGGGCCTGGACCAGGCCGGCGCGGACGGGAAGTCGATCCTGTTCCTGCTCGAGTCGAATCCCGGTCCCGGCGTGGGCATCCTGCTGGCCTTCACGTTCTTCGGCCGCGGCGCGGCGAGGGCTTCCGCCCCGGGTGCCGCGATCATCCAGTTCTTCGGCGGCATCCACGAGATCTACTTCCCGTACGTGCTCATGAAGCCTCTCCTGCTCGTCGCCGCGATCGGCGGCGGCATGGCGGGCGTGCTGATCAACATGCTCTTCGGGACCGGCCTGGTCGCACCAGCCTCCCCCGGTTCGGTGTTCATGATCTTCGGCGTCGCCGCGCGTGATTCCTACCTCGGCATCGCCCTGGCGATCGCGGGAGCCGCCGCGGTGAGCTTCGCGCTCTCGGCACTGTTCCTGAAGATCGGCAAGCAGGACGACGGCGACATCGGCGCCGCCACCGCGAAGATGGAGCAGATGAAGGGCAAGAAGTCCTCGGTCGCCGGGGCGCTGACCGGGGCGGGTGCGGGCGCTGCGGCCCACGCCTCCGGGCATACCGGCCCCATCGGGAGGATCGTCTTCGCGTGCGACGCGGGCATGGGCTCCTCCGCGATGGGCGCGACGGTGCTGCGCAAGAAGGTGCGTGCCGCCGGCTTCGACGACATCGAGGTCACCAACAAGGCCATCTCGAGCCTGGACGACGAGTGGGACGTGGTGGTGACGCAGAAGGAGCTCACCGACCGTGCTCGCCAGCGCACCGGCTCCGCGGTGCACGTCAGCGTGGACCAGTTCATGAACTCCCCGCGCTATGACGAGGTGGTGGAGCTGGTCCAGGAGCGGAACACGGAGGGGCAGGCGCCGCAGGACCCCGCCCCCGCGACGGCACCGGCCGCGGCCGACGAGATGGACGCCGCTGCCTCCCCGGAGATCCTCTCCCCCGCCAGCATCATCCTTGACGGGACCGCGACCGATTCCGCCACCGGCATCGACGAGGCCGGCGCCCTGCTGGTCGCCGCCGGTGCGGTGGACAAGAGCTATGTCGCCGCGATGCACGACCGCGAAGCCAGCGTCTCGACGTTCATGGGCAACGGCCTGGCGATCCCGCACGGCACCCACGAGGCGAAGTCCTCGATCACCCGTTCGGCGATGTCCTTCGTGCGCTACCCCGGCGGGATCGACTGGAACGGCAACCCCACCACCTTCGTGATCGGCATCGCAGGTGTGGGCGACGAGCACCTGGCGCTGCTGCAGAAGGTCGCGATGACCTTCTCGGACCCCGCACAGGTGGAGCGTCTGGAGCAGGCCACCACCACCGAGGAGATCCTCGAGATCCTCGGTGACGAGAAGGAGTGATCCGATGAGGGCAGTGCATTTCGGGGCGGGCAACATCGGCCGCGGCTTCGTGGGGCTGCTGCTGCACGAGGCGGGCTGCGAGGTGGTGTTCTCCGACGTCGCGGCAGAGCTCGTCGAGCAGCTGCAGCGCTCGGACTCCTACGAGGTGCGCACGGTCGGGCAGGACCCGTCCACCGCCACCGTGAGCGGGTTCCGCGCCGTCGACTCCGCGCAGGACCCCGCGGCCCTCACCGAGGAGATCGCTTCCGCGGATCTGGTGACCACGGCGGTGGGCGCGCCGATCCTGCGCTTCATCGCCCCTGCCATCGCCGCGGGGATCGCGGCGCGCCCCGTCGGCGCACCGCGCCTTGCAGTGCTGGCCTGCGAGAACGCGATCAATGCGACAGACCTGCTGGAGCAGCAGATCCGTGAGGCGTATCAGGGCGATGACCTCGAGGCACGGGCGCTGTTCGCCAACACCGCAGTGGATCGGATCGTGCCGGTCCAGGCGGAGGGCGCAGGCCTGGACGTCACCGTGGAGGACTTCTACGAGTGGGCGGTCGAGCGCGGGCCCTTCGAGGGGCGCGAGCCGGACATCCCGGGGATCACCTGGGTGGACTCCCTGGGCCCGTACATCGAGCGCAAGCTGTTCACGGTCAACACCGGTCACGCGACCACGGCCTGGCACGGTTGGGCGGCCGGGCACGCGACGATCGCGGAATCGATCGTGGACCCGGCGGTGGCGCGCGAGGTCGAGGCGGTGCTGGAGGAGACCTCCGCGCTGCTCGTGGCCGAGCACGGGTTCGCCGCCGAGGAGATGAGCACCTACCGCGCCACGGTGCTGGGACGCTTCGCGAACACTGCACTGCCGGATCCGGTCGAGCGGGTGGGCAGGTCCCCGCTGCGGAAGCTCTCGCGCGAGGACCGCATCATCGGCCCGGCCGCGTCCCTGGCGGAGCGGGGCATGGGGCACGAGGCGCTCCTATCGGCCCTGGCCGCCGCTCTGGTCTTCACCCCCGAGGGGGACGAGGAGGTCGAACGCCTGCAGCAGATCCTGCGCTCGGCCGACGTCGACACCGCGACCTCGGAGATCACCGGCCTCGTCCCCGCCCATCCCCTCTTCCCCGAGGTGCGCGCACGCATCGCCGGGGTATATTCCGGTCACACCGAGTGATCCCGACGTCGCGATCGTCGCGGCGACTCACCGAAAGGCACGCACCATGGCAGAGCGGACCGTCAAGATCGCCAGCGCCTCCGGGCTCCACGCACGTCCCGCCGGCATCTTCGCCCAGGCCGCGGCGGAGCAGTCCGCGACCGTGACCATCGAGAAGCCCGGCGGCAACGCCGTGCAGGCCTCCTCCATGCTGATGCTGATGACCCTCGGCGCCGGTCAGGGGGACGAGGTCACCCTGCGTGCCGAGGGCGAGGGGGCCGAGGAGTCGGTCAACGCCCTCGCCGACCTGCTCGAGAAGGATCTCGACGCGGAGGAGTGATCCCGGCCGCTCACCGGACACGCGCCACGGCACGCCCGGACCGCCCGGACACGCGCGGACACGCGCCGCATGTGAATCGAGACCACCGATTCCTGCCATTTCTGGCAGAGATCGGTGGTCTCGATGCGCGTGTCGCGGGGAAGGGGCGGGCACGGCCAGGAGCGGGCACGCGGCCCGCGTCCCTGCTCAGGGCCGCGTCACAGCCCCAGCTC
>JAAZLF010000094.1 GCA_012799425.1 Actinomycetales bacterium
CCAGCCGGTACGTCTCCTACGGAGGGATGCCGGGGATCGCCTATCTCGGGGACCGCTACCTGCCGCGCCTGCGGGCACGGATAGGCGAGGAGGCCCTCTCACGACTCCTGGTGGAGGCTCCCGCTCGCCTGCTGGCCAGGCGGTGGCGGGGCTGAACCGGGCCCTGCGGCGTCACCGCCGCGCACCGACCGCTCGCATCGATGGCGGCGGCGCGGCGCGCGGCGGGGCTCAGCTCACTCGTAGATCATCTGCTGGATCTCGTCGGAGTCGATGTTCTCCGCATCGAACCAGTACGAGCCGGTGTCCGTGAACTCCTCGACCTCCTCACCATTGACCACGGCGATCGCGGCCTCCACGGTGAGTCGGCCGATGGAGATCGGATCCTGGGTGACGGCGCCGAGCATGTTGCCCTCACGGATGGCCTCCTGCTGGGCGGCACCGGAGTCGAAGCCCACGATCTTGACGTCCTCGCCGGTCAGGCCCAGCTCCTGGGCCGCGTTGACGATGCCGATCGCGGAGCCCTCGTTGGTGCCGTACAGGCCCGCCAGATCATTCGCGCCGATCATCGCCTTGGCGATGTCCGCGGACTTCAGATGGTCTCCGTCGCCGTACTGGATGTCGACGATCTCGATGTCGGGATGGTTCTCCTCGAGGAACTCTACGAAGCCGTCCCGGCGATCCACGCCGGTGGAGTTGATCTGGCTGTGGCCCACGATCCCCACCTGGCCCTCGCCGCCGATAGCCTCGGCGAGGTGCTCGGCGGCGATCGCCCCGGCGGCCTTGTTGTCCGTCGCGGCGAGGTTCTGGGAGTACTCGCTGTTGCAGCCCGCGTCGAACTCGACCACGGGGATCCCGGCGCTCTCCGCCGTCGTGTACATCGGCACGCAGGCCTCGGGGTCCAGCGCCGCGAAGCAGATCGCATCGGGCCCGCGGTCGATCGCGGCCTGCAGCATCTGCAGCTGGGTGTCGATCTCGGTCTCCGCGGCGGGGCCGTCGAAGGTGATGCTCACGCCGTGCTCGTCGGCCGCCTCCTGGGCGCCCTGCTGCACCGCCTGCCAGAACTGGTGCTGGAAGCCCTTGGAGACCAGGGCGATGTCGAGCCCTTCACCGCCACCCTCCCCGCCTCCACGGTTGCAGGCGGCCAGGGTGGCGAGCAGGGGTGCGGCGGCGAGCGCCGCGATACCGGTCCTTCTGGTGAACTCCATCGTTACTCCGTTCCTCGGTTTTCCTCGATGCCGGGCATGGCACGTCGTGGGTGTCCGGTCGCTCGCGTCGGTGCGGTCGCCGGGTGATTGTGAGTGTCCCGGGCGGGACCGGTCAGGCGGCCCGCTTGTTGCGCAGGGTGTCGAAGAAGACCGCCAGGGCGATGACCACGCCCAGGACGACGTTCTGCCACTCCGTCTGGATCGAGAGGATGCGCAGTCCGTTGATGAGCACGCTCATGATCAGGGCGCCGATGAGGGTGCCGACGATCGAGCCGCGACCGCCCATCAGGGAGGTGCCGCCGATGATCACGGCAGCGATCGCCTGGAGCTCGTAGCCGACGCCCAGCTGCGGCTGGGCTGATCCCAGGCGGGCCGCCATGACCACGCCCGCGACACCGGTGAACAGGCCGCCGACCACGTAGATGATGAGCTTCCACCTGCGGGTGTCGATGCCGGAGAGCCGGGCCGCCTCCTCGTTGGAGCCGATCGCCACGGTAATGCGCCCCAGGACCGTCTTGGACAGCATGAACCAGGCCACGCCCGCCACGATGAACATGATCAGCACAGCGTTGGGAAGTCCCGGTATCAGCGTGCCGAGCGCGATCGCCTGGAATCCGGGGACCTCGTGGAGGTAGATCGGGGAGACACCGGAGATCACCAACGCGAGGCCCTGGGCGATCATCATCATCGCGAGGGTGGCGATGAACGGTGGCAGCCCCAATATGGCGACGTTGAGCCCGTTGATCAGGCCCATCACCCCTCCGGAGAGGATCCCCAGGATCACCGCCACGATCATCGGCAGTCCCATGTTGACGGCGAAGATGCCGGTCATCACGGAGCACAGCGTCATGCCGGTGCCGATGGACAGGTCGATGCCGGCAGTGGTGATCACGAAGGTGGTGCCCAGCGCGAGGATGCCCACCACAGCGGTCGCCAACAGGATGCCGGAGATGTTCGACCAGGTCAGGAAGCGGGGCGAGGCCGCCCAGAAGAACAGGACGAGCACGATCAGGGTGCCGAAGGCGAGCCCCTGCTGGAGCCAGGCCTTCCAGACCGGGGTCGAGGCCGCGGCGGGCGCCTTCGCGGGCCGCTGTTCCGGGGCGACGGCGGTGCCGTTGTCGCTGGTGGTCATGCTGCGGCTCCTTCTGCTGCGTCGAAACGCGTGGCGAGGTCCATGATCGAGTTCTGGGTGGCCTCTTCGCTGCTGAGCTCCCCGGCGATGCGTCCGTTGGCCATCACGACGATGCGATGGGACAGGCGCAGCACCTCGGGCAGCTCGCTCGAGATGACGATGATCGACTTGCCGTCGGCCGCGAGGGCCTGCAGGAGGCGGTAGATCTCCTCCTTGGCACCGACGTCGATCCCGCGAGTGGGCTCATCGAAGATGAGCACGTCGCAATCACGCACCAGCCATTTGGCGATGACGACCTTCTGCTGGTTGCCGCCGGAGAGCAGCTTGACCTCCTGCTCCACGCTCGGGGTCTTGGTGCGCAGCTCCTCGGCATGCTTCTGGGCGGTGCGCTTGGCTCGCCGATCGTTCATCACGCCGAAGAGGTTGCTGAAACCGCCCAGCGAGGCAGAGACGGTGTTGGCGGTGACGGACTGCTCGAGCATCAGACCCAGGCCCTTGCGGTCCTCCGAGAGGTAGCCGATGCCCTGGCGCACCGCGTCGGCGGGCTGGCGGATCCTCACGGGGCGGCCGTGCACCTCGACGGTGCCGGCGCTGGAGCGGTCCGCGCCGATGATCGCGCGGGCGGTCTCGGTGCGGCCGGCGCCCATGAGACCGGCGAAGCCTAGGATCTCGCCGCGACGCAGCTCGAAGCCGACGTCCTTGAGCAGGGAGCGGGTGCTGAGACCCTCGACCTTCAGCACCACCTCTCGGTCGCTGGCGTCGAAGGGCTCGGGCTTGGAGCCGGTGTCGATCGTGCGACCCACCATCATCTCGATGATCGTGGGGACGTCGATCTCCTCGCGCTCGAGGCTGCCGATGTACTGGCCATCGCGCAGCACGGTGACCCGGTCCGCCAGGCGGCGCAGCTCCTCCATGCGGTGGGAGATGTAGATGATGCCGGTGCCCTTGTCCCGCAGCGAGTCGATCAGGCCGAACAGGGTTTCGACCTCTGTGTCGGTGAGCGCGCTGGTGGGCTCGTCCATAATCAGCACGCGCGCGTCGAAGGACAATGCTTTGGCGATCTCGACCATCTGCTGGGCGGCGACCGTGAGGGTGGAGACCTTGGTGCGCGGGTCGAGCTGGATGCTGAGTTCCTCGAGGAGTGCGGCGGCTCGCTGGTTCAGGGCCTTCTCGTCGAGCATCGGGCCGCGACGGGGCTCCCGCCCCAGGTAGATGTTCTGCGCGACGGTGAGGTCCGGCATCAGGTTCATCTCCTGGTGGATGATGCTGATGCCCAGCTCCTGTGCCTGCGTGGGGCCGGTGATGTCGACCTCGCGGCCGTCGATCGTGATCGTGCCGGCGTCGCGCTGATAGATGCCGGAGAGGATCTTCATGAGAGTGGATTTGCCGGCGCCGTTCTCGCCCACGAGCACGAGGACTTCACCGGCATCGAGATGGAACTCGACGTCTTGCAATGCTTTGACGCCCGGGAAGCTCTTGGAGATCCCGTGCACGTCGAGAAGAGATTGAACCACTGTCGTCCCGCTTCATCGGAGGAGACCGGCCCACACCCGAGAACACGAGCTGTCATCGGATCTTTGTGGTCTGAGGTGCACGCCAGTGTGACTTGTACCCTAATGTAACAAGGATTCAGGGGTGTGCCAACGACGCCGCCCCGCACGAACCCGGAAAAGCTTGCCGGATCGACGGACATGCAGGTACGCCCGTCTGCAGGCGGGCGCAGAAAGCATCGGCAGCCGTCCATTTCCGGTCCGGTCCGGCGGTGGCCCCGGCGCTGCACCCGC
>JAAZLF010000095.1 GCA_012799425.1 Actinomycetales bacterium
CCCGCCACGGGGGCGACTTCCCGCGCCGTCGACGCGGCCAGGACCACCAGCTGGACCGCGCCCCGGACCATCCGTGGATCGCGGCCGCGCAGGGCGTGCTCGAGGGACGCGAGGATCACGTGCGGGTGCACGGCACGGTCCGCAACGTCGACCGCAGCGCCGGCACCCTGCTCGGCCACGAGGTCACGCGCCGCAGCGGCGGGGAGGGCCTGGCCGAGGACGCGATCATGCTGGACCTCGAGGGCACCGGCGGACAGTCCTTCGGCGCCTTCCTGCCGCGCGGCATCAGCCTGCACCTCAGGGGCGATGCGAACGACTACATCGGCAAGGGGCTGTGCGGTGGCATCATCGCCGTGGGCCACGGCGCCGGGACGGGTCCCTCGCTCATCTCCGCCCCCATCGGAGGGAACACCTGCGCCTACGGCGCGACCAGCGGTCGCCTGCTGCTGGCGGGCGCGGCGGGGGAGCGCTTCGGCGTGCGCAACTCCGGAGCGACCCTCGTGGTGGAGGGCATCGGCGACCACGGCGCGGAGTACATGACCGGCGGCGCGATGCTCGTGCTGGGACCGACGGGTCGCAACCTCGGCGCGGGCATGAGCGGTGGGACCCTCTTCGTCCTGGACCTCGACCGCACGCACCTGAACCCGGCCGACGCCGCCGGCTTCGAGATCACACCGGTGCGCCACGAGCACCGCCGATTCGTGCTCGAGACCCTGCGCGACCACGCCGCACGCACCGGCTCCGATCGTGCGGCGGCGCTGCTGGCCGACGAATCGGAGCTGTGGGAGCGGCTGAGCGCGATCGCACCCCGCGCCTTCCTCACCATCACCGCCCTGCGCGAGGCCGCGGCCGCACGCGGCGAGGACCCCGATGCCAACGCTGTCTGGAACGAGATCATGGAGGCCACCCATGGCTGATCCCCGAGGATTCCTGCGCCACCGCGACCGGGAGCTCCCACCGCGCCGACCGGTGCCTCTGCGCCTGATGGACTGGCGCGAGGTGTACGAGGCCCGAGAGACGGGCTCGCTGGACGTGGTCGCCCGCCAGGCGGGACGCTGCATGGACTGCGGCATCCCCTTCTGCCATCAGGGATGCCCGCTGGGCAACCTGATCCCCGAATGGAACGAGCTCGTCTACCGCGAGGACTGGCGCGAGGCGAGCGAGCGCCTCCATGCGACGAACAACTTCCCGGAGTTCACCGGCAGGGCCTGCCCGGCACCGTGCGAGTCCAGCTGCGTGCTGGGCATCAACCAGCCGCCGGTGACCATCAAGAACATCGAGGTCTCCATCATCGACCGCGCCTACGAGGAGGGCTGGGTGACCCCGGTCGAGCCGGCCCGGCACACCGGACGCACGGTCGCGGTGGTGGGATCGGGCCCGGCCGGTCTCGCGGCCGCCCAGCAGCTGACCCGGGCCGGGCACCGGGCGGTGGTGTTCGAGAAGGACGACCGGCTCGGCGGGCTGCTGCGCTATGGGATCCCCGAGTTCAAGCTCGAGAAGCGTCACCTGGAGCGCAGGCTCGAGCAGATGCGCGCCGAGGGGACGCGCTTCCGCACCGGGGTCGAGGTGGGCGGCAGCGGGCCGGACGCGCTGGACGTCGAGCAGCTGCGCAGCCGCTTCGACGCCGTGCTGCTGGCGACCGGGGCGGGCGTTCCGCGGGAGCTCGAGGTGCCCGGCCGCGAGGCGAGCGGGATCCACTCCGCGATGGACTACCTCACCCGGGCGAACCGGCACGTGGAGGGGGACTGGATCAGCGATCCGATCACCGCCGAGGGCAAGGACGTGGTGATCATCGGCGGCGGTGACACCGGCGCCGACTGCCTGGGCACCGCCCTGCGCCAGGGGGCCCGGTCGGTGCGCACCCTCGCGATCGGCACGCGCCCGCCCGAGGAGCGGGACGACTCCCAGCCCTGGCCGACCCACCCGGTGCTGTTCGAGGTCTCCTCGGCCCATGAGGAGGGCGGGGAGCGCTCCTACCTCGCCTCCACCACCGGCTTCGAGATAGATCCCGCCGGGGCTGTCAGCGGTCTGCGGATCGCCCGCACCTCGTACCGCGACGGCCGGCGCGTCCCCACCCCGGGGACGGAGACGGTGCTGCCCGCGACCCTGGTCCTGATCGCGATGGGATTCGTCGGAGCCGGGGGCCGGGAGCTGCACGAAGCGCTCGGCGTGGAGCATTCTGCGCGCGGCACCGTGGTGCACGACGCCGGCTGGCGCACGAGCGTCGAGGGGGTCTTCACCGCAGGAGACTGCGCCCGTGGTCAGAGCCTGATCGTCTGGGCGATCGCGGAGGGCCGGGCCTGCGCGGCGGCCGTGGACGAGCACCTGATGGGACGCACGTCGCTCCCGTACTCCGTGCGGCCGGGCGAGAACCCTGTCACAGTGTGAAAGACTAGGGGCAGAACACGCGATGCTGCGACCCTCCGGTGGCGCCCGCGCGCGCGATCCCACGGACGGGTCGCGGCCCTCACACGAACTACAGATGGGTTGACATGCGGAAAGCGAAGATCGTCTGCACACTCGGGCCGGCGACCAACACCTACGAGCAGATCCGGACGCTGATCGAGGCCGGGATGAACGTCGCCCGGATGAACTTCAGCCACGGCACTCACGACGATCACGCGCAGGTGTACGCCAACATCCGTCGCGCCGCCGAGGACCTCGGCCGCAACGTCGCCGTCCTGGTCGACCTGCAGGGTCCCAAGATCCGCCTCGGCAAGTTCGCCGACGGCCCCCACCAGCTCGAGGTGGGCGAGACCCTCACGATCACCACCGACGACATCGAGGGCACCCGTGAGCGGGTCTCGACCACGTTCAAGGGCCTGCCGGGCGACTGCCGCCCCGGCGACGTGCTCCTGATCGACGACGGCAAGGTCTCCGTGCGCGTCACCGAGGTCACCGACACCGAGGTCGTCACCGTCGTCGAGGTCCCCGGCCCGGTCTCGAACAACAAGGGCATCAATCTGCCGGGCGTGGCCGTCTCCGTGCCCGCGATGAGCCAGAAGGACATCGACGACCTCCGCTTCGGCCTGCGCCTCGGCGCGGACCTCGTCGCGCTGTCCTTCGTGCGCGATGCGCACGACATGGACGATGTGCTGCGCATCATGCAGGAGGAGGACCGCCGGGTCCCCGTGATCGCCAAGATCGAGAAGCCGCAGGCGGTGCGTGCGCTGCGCTCCATCGTCGGCGCCTTCGACGGCATCATGGTCGCCCGCGGCGACCTGGGCGTCGAGCTGCCGCTCGAGCAGGTCCCGCTGGTGCAGAAGCGCG
>JAAZLF010000096.1 GCA_012799425.1 Actinomycetales bacterium
CTGCATCTCCGGCTCCGTCACGCCGGACGTCGCCGAGCAGCGCCCCATCCTCACCATGAACCTCGGCCGCATGCGCGAGGTCATCGAGATCGATGACACCGCGGGCCTGGCCCGCGTCGAGGCCGGCGTGTACGGTCCCGACCTCGAGGAGCAGCTGAATGCGAAGGGCTGGACCGTCGGCCACTTCCCGGACTCCTTCACCTATTCGACCGTCGGCGGCTGGGCCGCGACCCGCTCCTCCGGCATGCAGTCGGACAAGTACGGCGACATCGAGGACATCGTGCGCGGCCTGCGCATGGTCCACCCCGACGGCACCGCCGTCACCAAGCCGATCCCGGGGAGGGATTCGGGGCCCAGCGTGCACGAGATGATCCTCGGCAGCGAGGGGCGGCTCGGCGTGATCACCGAGGTCACCGTGCAGGTCCACCGCATCGCCCCGGTGCGTCAGGTGATCGCCTACATGTACCCCGACTGGGAGCACGGCATCCGCGGCATGCACGCCATCGCCCGCTCCACCGACGTCACCCCCACCTTCACCCGCCTCTCCGACGGCCCCGAGACCGAGTTCAGCCTCGCCATGGTCAAGGAGCCCACCTCCACCAAGGGGAAGGTCGCCGCGAAGGTGCAGGACGGGCTGTTCGCCTACCTGCGCTCCAAGGGCTGGGACACCACGAACGAGATGTCGATCTCCTACGTCTGCTTCGAGGGCTCCAAGGAGTCCGTCGAGCAGCAGAAGTCGATCGTCAAGAAGATCGTGAAGAACAACGGCGGCATTACCCTCGGCGCGGGCCCGGGCGCGATCTACGACCAGAAGAAGTTCGACACCCCCTACCTGCGGGACTTCCTGATGAACTACCAGGTCTTCGGGGACGTCTGCGACACGGGCGCGACCTGGTCGAACCTCAACGAGGTCCACGCGAGGGTGTACGACGCGTTCTACGCGACGCAGCAGGAGCAGGGCCTGCCCGGCTTCATGTTCTGCCACATGTCGCACAGCTACCACGCCGGTGCCTGCCTGTACTTCACCTTCGCCTTCCCGTACTCCAGCGACGAGCAGGCGCTCGAGCAGTACTACGCGGCGAAGAACGCGGTGCAGCAGGCCTTCGTGGACCTCGGCTCGACCGTCTCCCACCACCACGCGGTGGGCACCGAGCACCAGCCGTGGATCACCGAGGACATCGGCGACGTGGGCGTGCGGATGATCGAGGGGCTGTTCGCGGACAACGACCCGGGCCGCAACCTCAACCCCGGCAAGGTCACCCGCTGAGCCCCGTGTCCCGCCGCGTCCTGGTGCTCAGGCACGGGGAGTCCACCGCCAACGTCGAGGGGCTGATCGTCTCGGTCCCCGGGGCCCGCGCGCTCACCGAGGTGGGGCTGACCGACCTCGGCCGCACCCAGGCCCGCGAGGCCGCCCTGAGCGACGCCGCGCAGGGCCTGGGCCCGGGCACCGTGGTGCTCTCCAGCGACTTCGCGCGCGCTCTCCAGACGGCGCAGGAGTTCGCCGCAGAGCTCGGGGCCGACGCCCCGCGCATCGACCAGCGCCTGCGCGAGCGCAGCTTCGGCAGGCACGACGAGGGGCCCGCGAGCGCGTACGACCGGGTCTGGGAGATCGACCGCGCCCGTGGTGTCCATGAGCACCAGGTCGAGCAGGTCGATGCTGTCGCCTCCCGGGTGCTCGAGGTGCTGCGCGGGGCCGACGAGATCGCCCGTGCCGCCCCCGTGGTGCTGGTCGCTCACGGGGACGTGCTCCAGATCGCGCTCGCCCTCGGCGCCGGCATGGACCCGCACGACCACCGCGACGTCCCGCACCTGGCCAACGCCGAGCTGCGCGAGCTCGGACCCGCACGGGCGGGTGCCGACGCGTGAGCGTCCACCCCTCAGCGGGCGTGGTCCTCACGGTGCGCGCGGACCAGCGTGCCGCACGGATCCTCCTCGAGGAGTTCTTCACCGGGCGCGGCTGGAGCGCCCACGAGCGCGGCCCGGGCCGGATCGCCTATGAGACCGGCAGCCGGCGCCGCACCGCGCTCCTCGGGGCGTTCGCCGGCTCGGCGTTCCACCTCACCGCCTCGCTCGAGCTGCGCGAGGGTCCCGGCGTCACCGAGATCCGCTACCTGTGGGGCGAGTCCGCCGGGCGGGCCCTCGGCGGTCTGCGCGGCCGTGCCCGCGCCGCCCGGACGCACGGGGAGATGGCCGCCGCCCTCGAGAAGCAGCTCGAGGCCGACGGCTCTCTGGTGAGGGTGCGGAGGATCTGAGCACGGCACGTTCGCCGCGCGTCGCTCAGGAGCTGAGCACCTTCATCATGCCGGGGAGGTCCTCGGCGAGGTTCGCCTTCCACAGGTCCCAGTCGTGGGTGGCGCCGGGGATCAGCTCGTAGTCGTGCTCGATCCCGGCGGAGGTCAGCTCGGCGCTGAAGTCCTCCTGCGTGTGGTGGACGACGCTCTCGATGAAGTCCATCCCGTGCTCGTCGAGCTCCGCCAGGAACGTGCCCAGCAGGTCGGGGCGCTCCTTGATCGCGCCGAGCACATCATCCCAGCCGCCGTCGCCGGTGCGCAGGAACACGCGCTTGTCACGGAAGCGGTCGATGTTCTCCGAGGGGTTGTAGCTCGTGGCCAGGCGGCGATCCCAGTCGGTGCCCCAGGTCGCGCCCGGCAGGTTCGCGGTCAGCGGGTACTTGTCCTTGTCGAAGACCGGGCAGATCCAGATCGTGGCCCGCACCAGGCGCGCGTGGTCGGATCTGTTGCTGCAGTCCGCGGGGCCGGAGTAGGAGCTCACCGACCGGAAGTGGCCCCAGTAGCGCTGGCCGAGCGAGAGCGCGCCCCAGCCGCCCATCGACAGTCCGCCGATCGCCATCCGCTCCGGATCGGTGCGGAAGTTCGCATGGACGAACGGCAGCATCTGCTCCATGATGAACGACTCCCACGCCGCCTCTCTGCCCAGGATCGGGAAGTTCGCGTTGGAGTAGAAGGAGCCCGCGCCGCCATCCGGGGACACGACGATGACCTCGTGCTCCTCCGTCTGCTCGACGACGTTGCCCTGATTCGTCCAGTCCTGGTAGAAGCCGCCGCGGCCGTGGAGGAGCACCAGCACCGGGTAGCGCGCATCCGGCTTCTCCGCATAGCTCGGCGGCACGGTGACGCGGAGGGAGGGATCGAAGGTCTTGACCATCCCGCCGGTGTCGACCCGGAAGTCGACCGAGCGGATCTCGTCGTGCACCCAGTGGTCGACCATGCGCAGCCCGCCGGCGTCGTGGAACTCGCCCATTCCGTGGGCGGTGCCCGCGCCGAGGGCGACCAGCGGAGCGACTGCCGCCGCCCCCAGCAGCAGGGATCGGCGGGAGGGCGAGACCCGGGCGAGACGGGGCCCGGCAGGGGAGTCGGAGACGTGCTGGGACATGGGTCCTCCAGGGGAGCAGATGCCGGTGTGTTCTCACCCACACTCGCCCGCGCCCGCGAGAGACACAAGAACCGCAGGTCGCGGCCGGATGCCGCGCCGGTCCGGTGACGGCACCTTCGTCGGCGACGGCACCGAAGTGCCAGCGGCCCGGCCGTGCCCCGCCCGTCGGTGCCGGGCCGATGGTGCTGAGTCCGGCAGGAGTCATCGGCCCGGCCGTGCGGGGCCCGAGCCCCGGCGGTGATCCCGGCGGCGGCCGCCCGCCCCGAGAGGAACAGGCTCCCTCGCCATTGAAGGAGCCTGGCCTCGACCATAGTCGGCTCCGGTGAGGAACAGATCACATCCGGGTCACGGTTCATGCGTGCCGCTGCGTCGGCGCGGAGGCCCGGCCGGCGCGACCATGCCCGGACACCGGGGCCGGGCGTGCGGGCCCCGGCTCTACGATGGGGTCTCGTCATCGCGGACGCGCCGCGACCCACCAGCGACAGGATGAAGAGCACCATGGCACTGCGCATTGCCGTCTTCGGCGAGAACCGGCACGAGAAGGTCGACCAGAGGGTCCAGGAGATCTACCCCGACGGGATGCATACCGTCATCGCCGAGGGGCTGCGCACGCTGCTCGCAGCCGATGGTGTCGAGGCCGAGGTGCGCATAGCGCTGCTCGACGACATCGAGGAGTCCCTCTCCGAGGAGGCGCTCGCCGAGACCGACGTGCTCACCTGGTGGGGCCACATGGCCCACGACGACGTCCCCGACCACATCGCCCGCCGCGTGGTGCGCCGCGTGCACGAGGGCATGGGCCTGGTGCCCCTGCACTCCGCCCACTACTCCAAGCCCTTCAAGGCCCTGATGGGCACCACCTGCAACCTGCTGTGGCGCAACGACGGCGAGGAGGAGCGGGTGTGGACCGTCAACGGCTCCCACCCCATCGCCCGCGGCGTCCCCCACCCGATCATCGTCCCCGAGCAGGAGATGTACGGCGAGATGTTCGACATCCCCGCCCCGGACGAGCTCGTGTTCGTCTCCTCCTTCGCCGGGGGAGAGGTGTTCCGCTCCGGCGCCGCCTTCCGTCGCGGCAAGGGCAAGGTCTTCTACTTCAGCCCCGGCGACCAGGAGTACCCCGTCTACCACCAGCCCGAGATCCAGCGAGTGCTGGCCAACGCCGTGGTCTGGGCCCGCCCGGAGGGGCGCGAGGCGGCACCGGTGAAGATCTCCAACGCCCAGCGCGACTGGTTCCGCGACGCAGAGGTCTCCCGGGTCATCTGAGCCCGGCGTCTCGCCGGCCCGGCATCGGGCCGGCGGGACGGTCGCGGCCCGGAGCGCGGGCCGACGACGAAGAAGCCCCTCACCGCACCTTTCGGTGCTGCGAGGGGCTTCTTCCACAACGTGCGCCCGGAGGGATTCGAACCCCCAACCTTCTGATCCGTAGTCAGATGCTCTATCCGTTAAGCTACGGGCGCTCCGCCAGTTGAACTGACCTGGTCAACTCTAGCGGTCGTGCCCTGCCGGCGCCAATCCGGGAGCCATGACCCTGCTCACACGGCTCCCGGACGGCTCAGCGGGGCGAGGTCACCAGCCCGGGTTCTGCGGAGGCTGCTGCCCCTGCTGCCCCTGCTGCGGCGGCTGGTTCCAGGGCTGGCCGCCCTGGCCCTGCTGGTCCTGGTGCGGCGGCTGGTTCCAGGGCTGACCGCCCTGGCCCTGCTGGTCCTGGCCGGGCTGGCCCCACTGCTGATCGCCCTGCGGTGCGGGCGGGGGCGGCGGCGGGGACGCCTGGCCCCACTGCTGATCGCCGGGCTGCTGCGGTGCCGGGGAGGGGTGGCTGTTCCACTGAGGGCTCTGAGCCCCCTGCGGGGCCGCCGGCGGAACCGCGGCACCGGCCGCCGCACCGTAGGCGGCGGGAGCGCCGACGGAGGGGCCGGAGCCGCCCTTGTTCCGGCGCGCGCGGATCACGAAGAACACCACCGCGGCGAGCAGGAGCAGGAGGAAGAAGCCCAGCACCAGCACCACCACGAGCACGATCACCCACGGGAAGCCGCCCGCGTCGGCGCGGATGTCGACGCCCGCGGTGAAGTCCTCGACGTTCGAGTAGGTCACGGAGTTCCCGTCGACCTCACCGCCGGCGGAGTCGATGATCTCGCCGGGGAAGGTGAAGGACATCTGGAAGTCGAAGTCCGACGTGTTCATGCCGGGGCCGCCGAGATCGTCGGCCATGCCGTCCAGGCCGGTGATCGACAGGTGGTACTCGCCGTCCTCCTCGCTGAGGGAGATGTCCGGGCCGAAGTTGTCCCGCGTCATCACACCGGTGATGAGGCAGCCGAACTGGCCGCTCTCCTCGTAGGACTCGATGTCCGGAGCCATCTCGCCCGCGATCGAGATCTCGTCGACCAGATCGGCGCACATCGCCTCGGCGGTGTTGAAGCCGGTGGTCGCGACCTCTTCGTCCAGCGCGAAGTCGTAGGACACGTTGATGGTGTCCACGTCCTTGATCTCATAGTCCGCGTGGAGCTTCCCGCACCCGGCGAGGACCATCAGGAAGGGCAGGAGGAGTACGGCGACGATCCGTCGCCGTGTCGAGATGCGTGTCATGGGGCCCCCGTCGGGTGATTCTCGCTGGATCGGTGGTCGGCACTGGCGACAGTGCGCGTCACCACCAGCGTACCCGGGCACGCTCACGCCCGCGGTGGGGACAACTCCCCATCGCATGGTCGTTCGGGGAAGGCTACTTCCAGAACATCAGCATTCCGCCGCCCACCATCAGCACCCCGAAGCCCGCTGCGAGGTTCCAGTCGCCGATCGGCAGCGGCAGCTGGCCGGCGGAGATGTAGTAGGTGACCAGGTAGAGCAGGCCCAGGATCAGGAGCACGACCGCCGTGGGGGCGAGCCAGCCGGGGTTCTGCGTCGCCGCGGCGACACGGCGTCCGGTGCTGCGGGAGCTCTCGGCGGCCGCGGCCTTCTTCACCGAGGTCGACCGGGTGGAGTCCTTGGCCTTCTCGGTGATCTCGCCGCCTGCGGGCCTGACGGGATCCTTGCCCTTCGCGGAGCCCTTCGGCGTCGTCGCCACAGGATCCTTCGCCGAGCCCGTAGAGCCCGTCGAGTCCTCCGAGCTCTTCGTCGCGCTGGAGGGCGTGCCCTCGGCCTCGGCCTTCGCGCTCGATGTCGCCCGCGAGGACGGCTTCTTCCTGCTCCTGGCCATGAAACGGTGCTCCCTCGACGCGACGGGCGGCGCGGGCGTGCCGCGCGGGTCCGCGGGCACGGACCTTGGCCTAGGGTAATGCTCGTCAGGCGAGTGCGCGAAGTGAGGAGCCGCGATGGATGCTGCAGGGCCCGGGGCCGGTGACGCGCGCCCCCGCGCACGTCTGCGCCGAGGCGTGGGCGTGGCAGCGGTGATGGTGCTCTGCGGCGTGCTGTTCGCGACCACGGCACGGCTCTCCAGCGGCGGCTCGATCCGCGACGAGAGCAGCGATGTCGTGGGCGTCCTCCAGGAGCGCGGTCGCGGCATCGAGCAGCTCACACAGGAGAACGTCGACAAGCGCGCCGAGGTCGAACGGCTCCGGGGCGAGGCCGCCGGCACGGAGACCGCCGAGCGCACCGCACAGTTCGGGGAGGCCGTGGGACTCAGCGAGGTCAGCGGGTCCGCGCTGCGCGTCACCCTCACCGATGCGCCCAGCAGCGCGCTCGGCGCGATCCCGGGCACCGAGCCCAACGACCTCGTCGTCCACCAGCAGGATCTCGAGGCGTACATCAACGCCCTGTGGGACGGCGGCGCGGAGGCGATGATGCTGCAGGACCAGCGCGTGATCAACGGCAGCGCCTTCCGCTGCGCCGGCAACACCCTGCTGCTCGAGGGCCGGGTCTACTCCCCGCCCTTCGAGATCACCGTGATCGGGCCGGTCGAGGAGATGGCCGCTGCCCTGGACCAGGCCCCGGGCGTCGCCGTGTACCGCGAATGGGTGGATCACGTGGGGCTCGGCGAGAAGGTCGAGACCCTCGAGGAGACCACGCTGCCCGCCTTCGAGGGCTCGCTGACCATCGACGCGGCGGTGATCCGATGAGCCCCACCCACCGCAGGCGGCGCGGCGGCGGCCTGATCGGCGTCCTCGGCGAGCTGCTGCTGACGCTCGGCGCGCTGCTGCTGCTGTTCCTGGTCTGGCAGCTGTGGTGGACCGATGTGGTCGCGGATCGTGAGCAGTCCGGCATCATCGACGGGCTCGAGCAGGAATGGGGAGAGGTCGACCAGGAGCGCATCGCCCCGCGCCAGGAAGGGCCCCCGCCGGTGCCGGACACCCCGGGCGACACGTTGGTCTGGGGCAAGATGCACGTGCCCGCCTTCGACCGCCCGCAGTTCCCGCTCGCCGAGGGGGTGAGCCTCGAGGAGGTGCTCAACGTCAAGGGCGCCGGGCACTACCCGGAGACGGCCCTGCCCGGCGAGGTCGGCAACTTCTCGGTGGCCGGGCACCGCAACACCTACGGGCGCGTTTTCGAGGACATCGCCCGGCTCGGGACCGGGGATGCGATCGTGGTCGAGACGGGTGAGGCGTTCTACGTGTACGAGGTGACAGAGTCCCTGGTCGTGATGCCCCAGGACGTCGAGGTGATCGCGCCGACGCCCGGGCAGCCCGGCGTCGAGCCCACCGAAAGGATGCTCACCCTGACCGCCTGCCACCCCATGTTCTCGGCCCGCGAGCGCTACATCGTCCACGCCGAGTTCGCGTACTGGACCGACCGGGCCGATGGCATCCCCGAGGCGCTCGCCACGGGGCAGGGCACACCCGAGGACCCCGAGGACCCCGAGGTCTCAGAGGACTCCGAGAACTCCGAGAACGGGGAGGAGAGCTGATGTACGGCTGGCTGTTCCGCCATCTGCCCGGGCCGCTGTGGGTGAGGATCCTGCTCACCGTGCTGCTGCTGGCTGCGGTCATCGTGGCGCTGTTCGGCTGGGTCTTCCCGGCGATCGCGCCCTATATGCCGTTCAACGACGGCCTCGTCGGCGCGCCTCAGCCCGGCGGCGCCCCGGACCCCGTCAGCTGAGCCCCCATCTCCTGACGCCGGGTGTGCTGGTGTGCTCAGCCCGCGGTCATGAGCGGTTCGAGGCCCTGTGCACGCTCGAGGGCGTCACGACCGTCGCACAGCTCGAGGAAGCGGGCCAGCATCAGGTGCCCGTTCTCGGTGAGCACCGACTCGGGATGGAACTGCACCCCGTGCAGCGGCAGGTCGCGGTGCGCCAGGCCCATCACCATGCCGTCGGCCGTGCGGGCGGTGACCTCGAGCTCCGCCGGGATGGTCTCCGGGACCACCGTGAGCGAGTGGTAGCGCGTCGCGGTCATCGGCGAGGCCACGCCGGCGAAGACGCTCCGGCCCTCATGGGTGAGCTCGCTGGTGCGGCCGTGCATGAGCTGGGGCGCGTGATCCACCGTGGCGCCGAAGTGCTGGCCGAGGGCCTGGTGGCCCAGGCACACCCCGAGCATCGGCACCGAGCGCCGGGCGCACGCCCCGATCACCTCGAGCGAGCGCCCCGCGGTGTCGGGGCTGCCGGGGCCGGGGGAGACCAGCACACCGTCCACGCCGGCCAGGTCCACCGCACCGGAGGCGTCCAGCGGCACCGCGTCATTGCGCACCACGACCGTCTCGGCACCCATCTGCTGCAGATAGCCCACGATCGTGTAGACGAAGCTGTCGTAGTTGTCGATCACCAGGATCCGTGCGGGGCTCCCGTCACGCTCAGCTGCCGCCATTGCCGCGCCCGCCTCCGCTGTTGTTGCCGGGCCCGCGATTGCCCTGGGCGTTGTCCTCGTCGTCCGTGGGTTCGTCGCTGGGCTCCTCCGAAGGATCCTCGCTCGGCGACTCGCTCGGGCTGGGGGACTCCGACGGGGTCGGCGACTGCGTCTCCTCCGGCCCGGAGGAGACCACGATCGTGATGTCGGAGCCGCTCGCGACGGACTCGTTCGCCCCGGGCTCGGTGCGGATCACGTGGTTCTCCGGCACGGAGTCGGAGGCCTCCGTGGTGGTGGTCAGGCCGAAGCCGGCCTCGCGCAGGGTGGTCGAGGCGTCCTCGACGGGGTGCCCGTTCACGTTCGGGACCGTGACCGGGCCGGGCTCGGCCGCGATCACGAGTGTCACGCTCGAGCCGTAGTCCGCCAGGCCGTCCGCCTCGGGGGTCTGAGAGAGCACGGTGCCGGGCTCCTCGTCCTCCGCCTCCCGCGTGGAGGGCTCGGGCACCTCGAAGCCGCGGGACTCGAGAGTCTCCGTGGCGTCCTCGACCTGGGTGTTGGTGACGTTGGGGACTTCGACCTTGCCGGAGGCCAGGCGCACCTCGACCTCGGAGCCCTTCTCCACGGTCGCGCCGCTGAGCGGATCGGTGCTGGAGACCGTCCCCTGCTCCTGAGGCACGTTCTCCGGCTCGCCCTCGACCATCACCAGGCCCGCGCCCTCGAGCGCCTCTCGGGCCGCGTCGCGGGTCATCCCCTCGAGCCCCTCGGGCACCTGCACGGACTCGGGCCCGGCGGAGACCAGGACCTCGACGGTCGAACCGACCTCCGCCTCCTCGCCCTCGCCCGGTGTGGTCTCGATGACCAGGCCGGCCTCGACGTCCTGGGACTCCTGCGGGGTGAACGACGGCTCGAACCCTGCATCCCGCAGGATCGTGCCGGCCTCCTCCTCCGTCTCGCCCACGACGCCCGGGACGGCCTCCATCTCCGGGCCGCGCTGTCCGAACGGATCGAAGAACGCGATCGCGGCACCGATCAGGGCGAGGACCGCCACGGCCACCAGGATGATCAGCCACCAGGGCTTCTTGCGCTCTTCGGCCTCCTCGACCTCGTCGGCCGTGTGCAGGGCGATCGGCCCGGTCGTGGGGGTGGTGGCGGAGGCACCGTTCCAGCTCTGCGCCCGCAGCCCCGCGGCGCCCGCGCCCGCCATCGCGGGCAGCGCCTCGGTCGGGTCGTCGACAGCGCCCAGCACGGTGGTGGCCTCGGGATCGTTCCCCGCCCGCGCCGCACCGGCCAGGTCGGGTGCGCGACCTCCCACCACCGTCGCGATGTCGCGGGAGAAGGCGACCGCGCTGGGGTAGCGCTGCTCGCGGTCCTTCGCCAGACCGGTGAGGATCACGGCGTCCATGGCCGGGCTGATCGCGGTGTTGTACGCCGAGGGCGGATGGGGCTCCTCGCGCACGTGCTGGTACGCGATCGAGACCGGGGTGTCGCCGGTGAAGGGCGGGCGCCCGGTGAGCATCTCGAACATCACGCAGGCGGCGGAGTAGATGTCCGAACGGGCATCGACCAGCTGGCCGCGGGCCTGCTCGGGGGAGAGGTACTGAGCGGTGCCCATCACGGCCTGGGTCGCGGTCATCGCGCTGGTCGCATCCGCGATCGCGCGGGCGATCCCGAAGTCCATGACCTTCACCGCGCCGGCCTCGTTGATCATGATGTTGCCGGGTTTGATGTCGCGGTGGACGATCCCGGCACGGTGGGAGTACTCGAGCGCGCTGAGCAGCGCGGCCATGATCTCCCCGGCCTGATGGGCGTCCATCGGCTGCGCGGGGTCGATGTGCTCGCGCAGGGTGCTGCCCTTGACGTACTCCATCACGATGTACGGGATGGTGACGTCCGAGCCGGTGACGGTGGCCTGGTGCTCCTCGCCGGTGTCGTACACCGCGACGATCGAGGGGTGGTTCAGCGAGGCGGCGCTGTGCGCCTCGCGCCGGAATCGCTCCTGGAAGTTCGCGTCACGGGCGAGATCGGAGCGCAGGACCTTCACGGCCACGGTGCGGTGCAGGCGCGTGTCCTCCGCGAGGAACACCTCGGCCATGCCACCGGTCCCGAGGACCTCTCCCAGACGGTAGCGCCCGCCCAGGACCACGTTCTTCTCGCTCACTCCACACCTGTCCTCGTGCCGTGGCCGACACCGACCGACCCATCCATCGTAGTTGCTGACGACGCGTCCCCACCCCACAGGTGAGCGAGCTCCGCTCCCGTGCCGGGCCCTGCCGCGCCCAACGGGAGCAGGCCCAGCCCGCCCAGCACCGCTGCGGCGATCACGATGAGCAGCAGCACCACCAGCACCAGGCCGGGAACCGACATCCCGGCCACCTTGCGGCCGGTGACGGAGGTGCCGTGGACCGTCCGCGAGGAGGCGGGGGTGTCCACGTCCTCGAAGGCGCTCGCACCGAAGGCGCGCTCCGGCCCCTCCGCGGAGGCGCGGTCCCTGGGCGCCGCCGGCGATCCCGCGGTCCTCCCGGGGGAGGATCGACGAGCCGAGCGCGGCGGAGGCGCCGGGGACGCCGCGGAGCGGGCCGAGCCCGCCGAGCGCAGCGGAGCCGAGCCTGCCGAGGCCGCGGACAGCGCCGACGGCCCCGAGGCACCCGAACGGTGACGGATGCCGCGCCCGCGTCCGGACAGCGGCAGCGGCATCGCAGCGGTGCGGGTCCCGGTCGGGGAGGCGCCGGGGACCGTCCCCTGCGGGGCGGAGGAACCGCTGGAGGCGCTGCGCTCACGGGGGCGGACCCGGTTCTCCCCGGTCCAGTCATGATCCTCGACCCGGGTGACGGGGATCGCGCCGGTGGTGAAGCTCGGCTCGACCCCGCGCTGGATGGCCTCGAGGATCCGTGCCACCGCCGCCGCCGAGCGGGGACGGTTCGCCGGAGCCTTGGCGAGCATCATCATCACCAGGCGGCGGAGGTCCTCGTTGATCGCCTCCGCCAGCTCCGGGGGCTGCTGCTTCACCTGGGCCATCGCGATCTCCACCTGGCTGGAGCCGGTGAAGGGACGGCGGCCGTTGAGCATCTCGTAGCCCACGATGCCCAGCGCGTAGATGTCCGAGAGCGAGGTGGCCTGCTTGCCCATCGCCTGCTCGGGCGAGAGGTACTGGGCCGTGCCCATCACCAGGCCGGTCTTGGTCAGCCGTGCCTGGTCCTTGCTGCGTGCGATCCCGAAGTCGGTGATCTTCATGGCCCAGTCGTTCTTCTCGTCGACCAGGACGTTCTCGGGCTTCACATCGCGGTGGACCACGCCCTTGGAGTGCGCGGCATCCAGCGCGCGCGCGAGTTCGACCAGCAACGTGACCACCCGCTTCTCGGGCAGGCCGCCGGTGTTCTCCTCGATGATCTCGGACAGCGGCCTGCCCGGGCAGAGCTCCATCACGATGTAGGCGCGGCCGTCGAGCTCGCCGTAGTCGTAGAGCGCGGCGATGCCGTCGTGCGAGAGGGCGGCGGTGTGGCGGGCCTCGGCGCGGAAGCGCTTGAGGAAGCCCTCGTCTCCCGCGTACTCCTCGCGCAGCACCTTGACCGCGACCTCCCGGTCGAGCTCCTGGTCGCGCCCTTTCCAGACCTGGCCCATCCCGCCGGTGGCGATCAGCGAAGTCAGTTCATAGCGTCCCTCGAGGACGAGTCCTGGCTGGGTCCTCATGGCCTGATCACCGCTTCCATCACGTCCTTGGCGATCGGCGCCGCGGTGCGCGAGCCGTATCCGCCCTCCTCGACCAGCACCGCCACAGCGATCTTCTGGTCGTCCTGCTGCCCGTACCCGACGTACCAGGAGTGCGCGGCCCGGTCCTCGCCCCACTCCGCGGTGCCGGTCTTGCCGCCCACCTCGACGCCGTCGATCGCCGCGGCGGAGCCGGTGCCGTCCTCGACCACGCCGACCATCATCTGCCGCATCTGGGCGGCGTTGGCCGCGCTGAGCGGCTGGCTGAGCTCCTTCGGGCTGAGCTCGGTGACGGTGGAGAGGTCGTTCGTGCGCACCGCCTGGACCAGCTGCGGCTGCATCACCACGCCGTCGTTCGCGAAGGCGCCGGCCACCATCGCCATCTGCAGCGGCGTCACCCGGGTCTCGTACTGC
This sequence comes from Actinomycetales bacterium, assembly GCA_012799425.1. GTDB lineage: Bacteria > Actinomycetota > Actinomycetes > Actinomycetales > Dermabacteraceae > Brachybacterium. The sequence goes on from JAAZLF010000096.1 coordinate 13,221, forward strand.
CCGATCGAGGTGGTCGCCAGCTGCGCCGCGTCCAGGTCCTCGCCGAGGGTGGAGGGGGTCACCGACATCGGGATCTCGAGCCGCTGGCCGAAGCCGAACTCCTGCGAGGTCTCTCGCAGCGCGTCCTCGCCGACGTCCGTCCCGAGCAGGGCGAACGAGGTGTTGCAGGACTGACGCAGCGCGTCGGCGAGGGTGGAGACGCCATCCGGGCCGCAGGGCTCCGTGCCGCCGCTGGCGCGGTTGTTCATCACCGCCGAGGAGTTCGGCAGATCGTAGGTCCCCGGGCCGGGGATCTCCGTCTCCGAGGTGTACTCCCCGGACTCGAGGGCGGCGGCGGCCACCACGAGCTTGTACGCCGAGCCCGGCGGATAGAGGTCCCCGCCGATGGCTCGGTTGGTCAGGGGCCGGTCCGGGTCGTCGTTGAGCTCTGTCCAGGCGCGGTTGACCGCGCCGGTGTCGTGCGAGGCCAGACTGTTCGGGTCGAAGCTGGGGGTGGAGACCATCGCGAGCACCGCGCCGGTCTCCGGATCCAGGGCGACCACGGAGCCGCGGCGCCCGTCGAGCGCCTCCCAGGCGGCCTCCTGAGCGGCGGAGTCGAGGGTGAGCTCGACGCTGGCGCCCTGCCCCTGCTGACCCGAGAGGATCGCGGAGAGGCGGTGGTAGAACAGCGCGTCCGCGTCCCCCGAGAGGGTGTCGTTGAGCGAGCGCTCGATGCCGGTGAAGCCGAACACCACCGAGTAGTAGCCGGTCACCGGGGCGTACATGCCGCCGGGATCGTAGCTGCGCAGATAGCCGTAGGTGTCGCCGGAGGCCTGTGAGCTGGCGATCGCGTGGCCGTCCACCACGATCGGGCCGCGATGGCGCCCGTACTCGTTGTAGAGCGTGCGGTCGTTCTGGCCGTGCGCGTTGAGCCGGTCCTGGGCCACCACCTGGAAATAGGTGGTGGAGGTGAACAGCAGGATGAACAGGATCCCGGTCACGAGCCAGACATGGCGCAGGGGCTTGTTCATGCGGGCACCTCCGACTCTCTGCGCGCGGCGGTGGGGCCGGCGGCGCCCGGGATCTGGCGTGCCGCGGGCCGACGGGCCGCATCGGACAGCCGCACCAGGATCCCGGCGATGATCCAGTTGCACACCAGCGAGCTGCCGCCCGCGGCGAGGAAGGGCAGTGTCAGGCCGGTCAGCGGGATCACGCGCGTCACCCCGCCGACCACCACGAACACCTGCAGGGCCATCACGAAGCCGAGGCCGCCCGCCAGCAGGGTGCCGAAACCGTCCGAGATGCCGACGGCGGCGCGGATCGCGCGCTGCACCAGCAGCAGGTAGAGCAGCAGCAGGGCGAAGGCGCCGACCATGCCGAGCTCCTCCGCGAAGGAGGCGAAGATGAAGTCGGACTCCGCATGGGGGACCACGTCGGGCCGGCCCTCGCCGAGACCGGCACCGGTGAGCCCACCGTTGGACAGGCCGAACAGGCCCTGGCTGATCTGCATGCAGGAGGAGTAGTTCTCGCTCGACAGCGGGTCCAGCCAGCAGGTGATGCGGGTGCGCACGTGACCCATCTGGGTGGCGGCGAACACCGCCGGGGGCAGGAACATCACCGCTCCGATGATGAGCCAGCTGAGCCTGTCGGTCGCCACGTACAGCATCACCACGAACAGGCCGAAGAACATCAAGGAGGTGCCCAGGTCCGTCTGGAGCACCAGCACCGC
>JAAZLF010000097.1 GCA_012799425.1 Actinomycetales bacterium
CGTTGGCCGACGCTCCGCGCCCGGCCGCGCTCACCGACCCCGACGGACAGGACGGACTTCCCCGATGAACAGCGAACTGACGATGATCCCGCCGGCGAAGCCGATCATCGGCCAGGAGGAGCGGGACGCGGTGGACCGCGTGCTGGCCTCGGGAATGGTGGCACAGGGGCCGGAGGTCGCGGCGTTCGAGGAGGAGTTCTCGGCTGCTCTGGCCGGTGGCCGGGAGGTGGTGGCGGTCAACTCCGGCACCTCTGGTCAGCATCTGGGGATGCTGGCTCTGGGCCTGGGGCCGGGGGATGAGGTGATCGTGCCCTCGTTCACCTTCGCGGCGACGGCGAACACGGTCGCGGTGTGCGGTGCGACGCCGGTGTTCGTCGATGTGGACCCGCAGACCTTCACCGTCGATCCGGCGGCCGTCGAGGCCGCGGTGACGGAGCGGACCGTCGGTATCCAACCGGTGCATCTGTACGGGCATCCGGCGGCGATGGATGAGCTGCTGGCGATCGCGGCGAGGCATGGTCTGTGGGTGTTCGAGGACGCGGCGCAGGCGCATGGCGCGACCTGGCAGGGCGCGCAGGTGGGCACGTTCGGGCAGGGGGCGATGTTCTCGCTGTACCCGACGAAGAACATGACCTCGGGGGAGGGGGGCATGGTCTCGTGCGCGAGTGCGGAGACGGCGCGTCAGGTGCGGCTGCTGCGGAACCAGGGGATGGAGAGGCAGTACGCGAACGAGGTCGCGGGGTTCAACAACCGCATGACCGATATCCATGCCGCGATCGGTCGGGTCCAGCTGGGCAAGCTGCCGGCCTGGACGGCCACGCGGCAGGAGACGGCGGCGTTCTTCGACGCGAATCTGCAGGGTGTGGTGACCCCGGTGGTGCGCGAGGGAGCCTCGCACGTCTATCACCAGTACACGATCCGGATCGAGGGTGCCTCGGCGGCGGAGCGCGATGCGTTCGCGGATGCGCTGCGTCAGGAGCATCAGGTGGGGTGCGGGGTGTACTACCCCACGCCGGTGCACCGCCTGGAGACGTACCGGACCGAGGTGGAGCTGCCGGTGACGGAGATGCTGGCACGGGAGGTGCTGTCGCTGCCGGTGCATCCGAGCATCTCGGAGCTGGATCGCGAGCGGATCGTGGCGGCTGTGAACACTGTGGCGAAGGCGGGGGCGTGAGCATGCTGGGGAAGAAGAAGACACTGCGGGCCGGCCTGATCGGGCTGGGCATGATGGGCCGCCACCATGCCCGCAACCTCCGCGCCCTGGAGGGGGTGGAGCTGGTCGCGGTCGCGGATGCGCATGGTGATCCGCACGGGGCGGCGCCGGGGTTGGACGTTCTGCCGGATGTGGAGTCGCTGATCGCTGCGGGCATCGACTACGCGGTCGTGGCGGTGCCCACCCAGTTCCATCGGGATGTGGCGATGGCCTTGGCCGAGGCCGGGGTCCACACCCTGGTCGAGAAGCCGCTGGCCTTCGACATCGGTGAGGCCGAGGAGATCACCGCCGCTTACGAGCAGGCGGGTCTGGTGGGTGCTGTCGGCTACATCGAGCGGTACAACCCGGCGCTGCAGGAGATGCGCAAGCGCATCGCCGACGGCCAGCTGGGCGAGATCTACCAGATCGTCACCCGGCGACAGGGCGGCTTCCCCGCTCGCATCGCGGATGTGGGCGTGGTCAAGGACCTCGCCACTCACGATCTGGACCTCACCGCCTGGGTCGCGCAGTCCCCGTACGCCTCCGTCGCGGCGACCTCGACGCGCCGCTCGGGTCGCGAGGACGAGGACATGGTCTCGGTGGCGGGCCGGCTCGAGGACGAGACGATCACGAACCATCTGGTGAACTGGCTGACCCCGTTCAAGGAACGTGTCACGGTGGTCACCGGCGAGAAGGGCGCGTTGGTGGGCGACACCCTCAACGCCGATCTCACGTTCCACACCAACGCCGATGCGGCGACCAACCTGTGGGAGTCGATGGCCTCCTTCCGCGGCGTCAGCGAGGGGGATTCGATCACCTACGCGCTGCACCGCCAGGAGCCGCTGGCGACCGAGCACCAGGCCTTCCGGGACGCGGTCCACGGCGACAGCTCGAACATCGTCACGATGCGCGAGGGCCTGCACACCGTCCGCACCGTCGAAGCGGTCCTGGACAGCGCGCGGGACGGTCGCGTGGTCACGCTCGACTGACCCCGGCCGGGCTGCCGACGGCGCTCACGGCAGCCGCGCACCGTCACTCGTCGTGAGCTTTGAACAGGGCGCTGCCGGGCACCCATTCGTCGGCGAGGAACTGTTCGGCGAACTCGCCCAGCGGCGTCATGCCGCGGAAGGTGCGCGCCGCGATGCGGCGGGGCGAAGCCCCGGTGATCAGCGCATCGAACCCCAGCGGATGGTCGACCACGGCCTGCACGGTCCGCAGTCGCGAGCGCAGCTGCGGCAGCCCGGTGCTCTTGGCGAGAGCGGCTGCGGTGCGCCGGGCCGGGGAACGCTCCAGCGAGCGCGGCGCGGTGGTCGGGGCCGCGACCCCGCTGACGGCCGTGTACAGCTCCTCGGTCATGGCGCGGTACCACTCGCGCGAAGCGATCGCCTCGTCCGGGGCGCGCTCGTACACCTCCCACACCGACAGCTCATGCATCGGCAGGGCCCATTCGAGACCCACGTGCTCGTAGCCTCGCATCGAGTTGAGGATGTACTTCGCCTGCCGCTCCCGCTGCCAGAACCAGCGCACGGCGTCCATGGTCGACCGTCGGTCACCCGCGAGCGACACCTCCGTGAAGAAGGAGCGCAGCTCCTCCACCACGGAAGGCAGATGCACAGCTCGACGCGGCCGCGAGCGCAGTGCGAAGTGCCAGGGCTCGAGGCAGCGGACGATGCCCGCGGCGGTGGTCTCGCGCCCGTGGCGCAGAGGTTCGTCCTTCGCCGAGCTCACCACGGTGTGTCCGGGGATCACGATGCTGCCCGGCGGCAGGACCCCCTCTTCGGTGAGCCGCCGCATCGCATACCAGTCCTGGATGTGGGGCAGCGACGCCCCGGCCGAGGCCTCTCGCAGGAAGGAGCGGGTGGACGGGTCCGTCCAGGCGCGTCGCAGCTGCTGCGGGGTGTGCGAGACCTGCTGCCAGGGCAGACCGAGGCTCTCGGCGATCCGCGCGGAGGCGCGCGCCTCGGCATTGTCCGGGAGCCCGTAGGTGAAGGTCTGCACATGCGGGTACCCGTCCCGGGCGAGGAGGGCGGCCAATAGGCGGGAGTCGAGTCCGGCGGAGAGGGGCAGGGCGATCACGCGCCCGTCGGCCCGCTCGTACAGCCGGGCCATCTCGGCATCCAGCGCTGCGGCGAATGCGGCCGTGAAGGAGCCGGTGTCCTCGAAACCGGGCGGTCGCAGCTGCAGCCGGCGCTCGAGATGCCGACTGACGGTGCCGTTGCGGCGGTCGATCCGCACCGTCGTGCCGGAGGGCACCTGATGGACGCCCTCCAGCAGGGAGCGGTCCCCGAGGGTGAACCCGGTGTGGAGGAACTCCGCAGCGCTCCGGGCGGCGACCTGCCTGCCCCCCAGCGCATCGGCGACGGCGAATGCGTCCTCTCCCACGTGCACCCGATCGCCGCGCACCGCGTAGAACAGCGGCCAGGAGCGCAGATGGTCGGTGAGCAGGAGGATCTCGTCGTCGGTGATGAGCACTGCGCAGAAGAGCTCGCCGCTGCGACGCAGCGTCTGCGCGGACAGCGGCGCAGGGACCGCGGCGCCGGGGGTCAGGCGCAGGAAGCCTGCTCGATCGACCGTGGTCCACCGTGTACTAAGATGCGAGGCGACGGTCAGCATGGGCTCCTCGTGGGCGGCGCGCCGGAACGCGGGTCGAGCTGACCCGCCAGTTCATCGTACGCAACCGATCGCGAGGTGGTCCGGAGGTGGGCTCCTCCCCGGGGATCCGCGCACGGATCGAGAAGCTCGTCCGGAAGTACCCCACGCTGCGCCACGTGATGGTGCTGCTGACGGGCACCGCAGTGGCGCAGATCGTGGTGATGGGCGTCGCGGTGATCACCGCCCGCCTGTTCACGCCGGAGGCCTTCGGCCAGTTCGCCGTCTACGGCTCGCTCACGGCGATCGCCATCACCATCGCCTCGATGCGCCTGGACATGACGATCATGCTCCCGGAGGACGACGACGAGGCCCGTCGCATCGCGCGCGTGGCCACCCTCAGCAACCTGCTCGTGGCCGGACTGTTCACAGTCGCAGCCTTCGCGCTGCGCGACCTGGTGATCGCCCAGTACGACGACCCCGTCCTGGCCTCCTGGCTGCTCCTGGGCGGGCTCACCGTGTTCTTCGTGGCCCAGGCCACCATGATGCAGTTCTGGTACAACCGCCAGACCGACTACCGCACCATCTCCCTGAACCGGGTGCAGCAGGCGATCGGCTCCGCCGGGGGCCAGCTCGGCTTCGGCCTGCTGGGCCTTCGCACCCTGCCGGGGCTGATCTTCGGCACGCTGATCGGCCAGGCCTATGCCTTCGTGAACCTGCGGCTGCGCGCGAGATCGCTGTACCAGCCGATCCCGGAGGGGACCGCGAGCGGTCTCGAACTGGTCAAGCGGTACAAGAAGATGCCGCTGCTGAACATGCCCACCGCACTGGTGGACTCGGTGCGGATCAACGGGATCACCCTGTTGATCGGCACGGTGGCCCTGGGCGCTGTGGGCCAGTTCAACCTCGCCTGGCGGATCCTGCAGGTGCC
>JAAZLF010000098.1 GCA_012799425.1 Actinomycetales bacterium
AGCTGGGGGAGGCCGCGAAGGTCGACGGTGCGAGCGACCTGCAGACGTTCCTGCGGATCGCGCTGCCGCTGTCCCTGCCGATCATCGTCACCCTGGGCCTGTTCCATGGGGTGGGCCTGTGGAATGAGTACTTCAAGGCGCTCATCTACCTCAGCGACCGCGACAAGTTCCCGCTGCAGCTGGTGCTGCGCGAGCTGCTGATCGTCTCCCAGGACCCCTCCGCCGGCGGTGGGGGCACCGGCAGCGGAGGCGCCGGCGGTGACGCCGGCTCGATCGTCGAGCAGGTGCGCCTGGCGGCGCTGATCAAGTACGCGGTGATGATCGTGGCCTCGCTGCCGCTGCTGATCATCTACCCCTTCCTGCAGCGCTTCTTCACCCAGGGCGTGCTGATCGGCTCGGTGAAGGGATGAGCCCGCGCACCTCGGGCACCGGGCTCGGCGGCGGCCTGCTCAGCGGGGTGGATGCTCTGCTCCACCTGGCCGTGCAGCTGGTGTGGCTGAACCTGTGGTGGACCCTGCTCACCCTGCGGGGCGGGATCGTGCTGGGCCTGGGTCCCGCGAGCGTCGGCGCCCATGCGGTGGCGAGCGCCTGGGCCCGCGGGGAGCGGGATGTGGACGTGCGCGCCACGATGTGTGCGCGCTGGCGCGCGCACCGTCGGCCCGCCTCCGCCGCCGGGCTGCTCTCCGCTGCGCTCCTCGCCTCCCTCGCCATGACCTGGTGGCTCTCGCGCAGCCAGGCTCCGATCCCGGCCGCAGTCACCCAGGGCCTGGTGCTGCTGGCCGCGCTGCTGCTGGCGGTGACGCTCCCCTACCTGGCGCTGGTGATCGCACGGAGCGCCGACGCCGCCGCGCCCCCGGCCCGGCTCTCGCACCTGTTCGCCACCGGGCTCGCCCTGGGCATGGCCCGGCCCGTGCTGTCGCTCGCCCTGATCGTGATCTGGCTCGGCTGGCCGCTGGCGCTGCTCGCCTCCGGCTGGCCGGGGCTGCTCCCGGTCATCGGTGTCGGCGTGCCCTTCGCGGCCTCCGCCTGGTGCCTCGAGCGCGCGCTCCCCCGTGCCGCGGCGCCGCCCCATGATCCCCTGCCCGCCCACGACCCTGCACCGCACCCCACGCACGCTTCCGAGAGGACATCATGACCATCTCCCCCTTCACCCGCCGCACCGTTCTGACCTCGTCCGCCGTCCTGGCCTCCACCGCGGCGCTGGCCGCCTGCGGTGGCGGCGGCGACAGCGCGGACATCGCCGAGAAGATCGAGGATCCAGGCGACAACATCAACCCCGAGGGCATGCCGATCGTCGACGAACCGGTGACGATCTCGCTGATGACGCGCCGGGCCAACACCTCGGCGGAGGATTGGAACCAGGTCTCCTCCGTCAAGGAGACCCAGGCGATCACGAACGTCGAGATCGACTGGGGCCTGGTGGGCGAGGAGGCTGTCGCCGAGCGCCGCAACCTGCTGCTCACCAGCGGCGACTACCCGGAGGCCTTCTACCGCACCGGCGTGCCCGGCGGCGACATCGCCAAGTACGGGGAGCAGGGCGTGTTCGTGGCCCTGAACGAGCTGATCGACCAGTACATGCCGAACCTCACCGCCCGGATGGAGGAGTACCCGGCGCTGCGCACGGGGCTGACCTTCCCGGACGGGAACATCTACTCGCTGCCGGGGATCTATGACCCGACCACGCTCGGCCTGCGCTACCAGACCAAGCTCTGGGTGCGGCAGGACTGGCTGGACGAGGCCGGGATGTCCGCCCCCGAGACGCTCGAGGAGTTCCGGGCCTATCTCGAGGAGGTCAAGGCGTCCCATGACGGTGCGACCCCGCTGGGAGGCCAGAGCATCGGCGGCATCTTCTCGAGCCTCTACGGCACGTTCGGGATCGCGAACCAGGGCACCGATGCCGGTGCCGCGGTGGATCTCGACCCCGAGACGGGCGCGGTGCGGTACTACCCGTCCAGCGAGGGCTACCGGGAGATGCTGGAGTTCCTGCACGGCCTCTACGCCGACGGCCTGCTGCAGCAGGACATCTTCGCGACGGACTTCGCCGCCTTCACCGCCGCGGGGACCGAGGGGCTGCTCGGATCCTGCGCGATCCAGGCGCCGGCCGGATTCTTCGGGCAGGAGGGCGAGAACTACGTGGCGCTCAAGCCCCTGGTGCGCAGCGCCGGGGACGAGCCGGCCTGGCACGCGGTGCGCTCCGAGCTCTCCTCGATCGGGAACTTCGTGATGACCGACAACTGCGAGCACCCGATCGAGCTCGCCCGCTGGATGGACTTCTGGTACAGCGAGGAGGGTGCGCGGCTGTTCTTCCTGGGCGTCGAGGGCGAGAGCTACCACGAGGTGGACGGGGAGCTCGAGCTGCTGCCGGAGATCCTGGAGGCCGGTTCCGTCGACGAGGGGCTCAAGGAGCATGTCATCTACCTGGGCGGCTGGTACCCGGGCTGGGCCACCGATGCCTGGTTCCGCGGTGTGGAGACCTCGGAGCAGTCCACCGAGGGGGCAGAGGTGGTCGAGCCCTACGCGTTGAGCGAGGTCTGGCCGGCGTTCACCTTCTCCTCGGAGGAGTCGCAGCAGATCACCACGATCGGCAACGACATCACGAAGTACGCCGACGAGGCCCTGGCCGCGTTCGTCACCGGCGAGCGGTCGCTCGAGGAATGGGACGACCACGTGGCGACGTTCGAGCAGATCGGTCTGCCGGACTACCTCGCCGCGCACCAGACGGCGTTCGAGCGCCGCCAGTGATCCGGGGCCGTGCGGTGGGCGGCGCGGTGCCCTGCGCCGCCCGCCGCACGGCGCCCCGCACGATCCCTGGCCCACCGCCGCGGCCAGTACTCTTCGAGGTCATGGTGCGGAACGGTCTGATGCCACCGATGAGGCACCGTCCCGTCCACTCCGTCCATGCAGAGGTACCAGATGACCCCCAGTGACCCGGGCCCCGCCCTCGCCGGCGCCGATACCACGCTGGTGCGGCGGTGGAACCGACGGACCACCCTGGCCACGCTGCGCGCCCATCCGGAGCTGACCCTGTCGGAGATGGCGAAGCTGACCGGGCTGTCCCGGCAGACCCTGACCGCGGTGCTCGAGGAGCTGACCGCGCGGGGCCTGGTCCAGGCGCATGCGCCGACGACCGGCGGCTCGGGCCGCCCCGCGCGCCGGTACAGCTTCCGCGCCACTGCCGGGGCTGCGCTCGGGCTCCATTTCTCCCGCGCCGAGGTGCGCGCGATCTCCACGGACCTCGACGGCGAGGTGATCGCCCGGGAGCGGATCGCCGTGCCCTCGGGGATGCCGGCGCCGGAGCGTCTGGACGCGGCCCGCGATCTCGCGCGCCGGGTCGCCGCTCCCGCGGGCCCCGTCTGGTCGGTGGGGGCGGCGACGACGGGAGTGGTCGATCCCTCCGGCAGGGTGCGCCGCTCGAGCCAGATCCCCGGGTGGACCGGCCTCGATCTGGCGGGGACGGCGGGCGGCTGGTTCGGCTGTGCCGCGGTCGCGGGGAACGACGGCACTCTGGCGGCGCTCGGGGAGAAGTGGCAGGGCACCGCCCGCTACGCCGAGGACGTGGTGCTCATCCTCTCCGGCCGTCCCAGCGGACAGGGGATCGTGCTGGGCGGGCGTGCGCACCACGGACGGTCCGGGGCGGCGGCCGAGCTGGGACGCCTGCTGCGCGACCAGACCTGGAACGCGGCGGCCGTGCTCGAGGAGGCCGGGCGCAGCGCCGAGGACGTGTTCCGCAGCGCGGCCGACGGCGAGGCGGAGGCCTCGCGGCTCGCCGACCATCTCGCCCACCACACCGCCCGCGCCGCCTCGGTGCTGGTCTCCGTGCTCGACCCGGAGCTGGTGGTGGTGGCGGGCGAGCTGACGGTGGGCGGGCAGCTGTTCCTCGACGCCGTCCGCGAGCACCTGGGGACGATGTGCATCAACGTCCCGGCCGTCGCGCTGTCCACCCTCGGGCAGGACGTGGTGCCTCTGGGCGCCGCGCGCCTGGCCCTCGACGCGCTCGAGGAGAAGGAGTACGTGCTCGAGGCGTGAGGGCGCCCGACGCGCCCCGGTGCGCGTCAGCGCGCGGCGCGGAGGAGCGCCACGAGCTGATCGGTGTCGCGGCGCAGCGGAGGCGCTGCCGGGCTCGGGCGCTGCGCGTCCCCCGCCTCGGGCG
>JAAZLF010000099.1 GCA_012799425.1 Actinomycetales bacterium
ACGGTGCTGGCCGTCGGAGGTGACCAGCAGCTTCGCGCGCGTGTCCTCGAGCCGGAAGCGCACCGCCTCGGCGCTGAACCCGCCGAAGACCAGCGAGTGCACCGCACCGATCCGAGCGCAGGCCAGGGCGATCACGATGGTCTCCACGAGCACCGGGAGGTACACCACCACCCGGTCGCCGGGGCCGATGCCGAGACCTTCGAGGGCGTTGGCGGCCTGGTTGACGCGGCGCTGGAGGTCCTCGTAGGTGACCGCTTCACGATCCCCGGGCTCGCCCTCGAAGTGGAGGGCGACCTTGGAGCCGTTCCCGGCGCGCACGTGACGGTCCACGCAGTTCTCGGCGACGTTCAGCCGCCCGCCCGCGAACCACCGCGCCGCGGGGACGCTCAGCTCGCCGGTGGCGGGATCGGTGAGGGGCGGCTCCCATTCCAGGGCGGTGTGCCAGGGCTCGGCCCACTCGAGGCGCCGGGCGGCATCCTCCCAGAAGGCGATCGGATCCGCCTCCGCGGCGGCGTAGATGCTCGCGTCCACGTTCCACTCGCCCGCGGGCGCGGGATAGGTGCGGGACTCCACGAGCCGCGCCTCCTCGAGGGGCAAGGTCTGTGCAGGGAGAGTGTCTGCGGTGCTCATGTCCACCTCCTCAGCAGCTTCTTCTCGGCGAGGCCCAGCAGGGCGTTGGTCAGGCTGCCCAGCAGGGCCAGCAGCACGATCGCGAGCAGGATCCGGTCCACGCGGCCGTTCTGCTGGGAGTCGTTGAGGATGAAGCCCAGTCCCATCGAGGAGGCGATCAGCTCGGCGGCGACCAGGAACAGCCAGGCCTGGGCAAGGGCGAGGCGCAGCCCGGAGACGACCGACGGCACCACGGCGGGCAGCTGGATGGTGCGGAACAGGGACCAGCCGCGCAGGCCGAAGCAGCGCCCGGCCTCGACCAGGTGCGGGTCGATGTGCCGCAGAGCTGCGGCGACGGTGGTGAACACGGGGAAGAACGCACCGATCGCGATCAGCGTGATCTTCGATTCCTCACCGATCTGCAGCCACAGGATCAGCAGCGGCACCCAGGCCAGCGAGGGCACGGCCCGCAGCGCCGCCAGGGTGGGGCTGAGCAGGGCGTCCCCGGCGCGGGAGAGCCCCACCACCGCGGCGACGGCCAGTCCCACCACGGCGCCGATCGCGAAGCCGATCAGCACGCGCTGCACGGAGATCGCGATGTGCAGGCCCAGCTCGCCGCGCCCGATCAGCTCGGCGGCGGCCTGCAGCACGGTCAGCGGGCCGGGCAGCCGGTAGGCGGGCACCAGCTCGGTCACGGTCACCGCCTGCCAGGCGGCGAGGATGACCAGGGGCAGCACCGCGCCGGCGGCCAGGCGCACTCCGGTGCGGTCCCAGAAGGCGGTGCGGCGGCCGACGGCGGGGGCCTCGCCCCCGGCGGCCGACGGGGAGGCAGAGCTCGCCGGTCCCGTCGAGGTGGGCAGCGGGGTGTCGGTCGGGATGCTCACTGTGCCTCCACCGCGGCGAGCGCGAAGGCGTCGTGGAGGATCTCGGTGCGGGCCTTCTCGACCGCCTCGGCCCCGCCGGCGACGTCACCGGAGTCGGCGAGCATCGGGGAGATCGCCTCGAGCACGGCGAGCTGGTCCTCACCGGGCACGCCGGAGACGTCGAGGTTGGAGCGCTCGGTGATCACGGTGGTGGCGACCTCGAGGTCGATGCCGGCGGCGTCGGCGAGCAGCTGTGCGGTCTCCTCGAGGTTCTCGAGCGCCCAGGTGCGGGCCTGCTCGTAGGCGTCCACGACCACCTGGGCGACGTCGGCGTGGTTGTCGATGAAGTCTTCGGTGGCGTTGAGGAAGCCGTAGGTGTTGAAGTCGACGTTGCGGTACACCAGCTGCGCGCCGGACTCCACCTCGGCCGCGCCCATGATCGGGTCCAGACCGGACCAGGCATCGACGCTGCCGCCCTCGAGGGCGGAGCGGCCGTCGGCGTGCTGGAGCGGCTGCAGCTCGATGTCCCCGATGCCCAGATCTGCCTCGGCGAGGGTCTGGACCAGGAAGAAGTACGGGTCGGTGCCGGGGGTCGCGGCGACGGCGCGGCCCGCGAGGTCGGCGGGAGAGGTGATGTCGCTGCCCTCGCCCACCACGAGCGCGGACCACTCGGGCTGGGAGTAGATGTCGATGACTTTGATCGGGGAGCCGTTGGCGCGGGCCAGCAGCGCGGCGGAGCCCGCGGTCGAGGCGATGTCCGCCGAGCCCGAGCGCAGGAACTCGTTGGCCTTGTTGGAGCCGGCCGACTGCACCCACTCCACGGTGACGGAGTCGCCGAGCGCGGTCTCGATCAGCTTCTGGTCACGGATCACGAGGCTGAGCGGGTTGTAGGTGGCCCAGTCGAGGGTGAGCGTGCCGGTGCTCCACTCCCCCTCGCCACCGGCGCCGGAGCCGGTGCTCTCGGAGCCCTCGCCCGGGACGCAGGCGGCCAGGCCCATCCCGGCCACGGCGCTGAGTCCGAGGGCGGTGGCGGTGCGGCGGCTGATGCGGTGGGTCATGAGGGGATCTCCGTGGTGGTGGCAGG
>JAAZLF010000100.1 GCA_012799425.1 Actinomycetales bacterium
GCGCGCCGACGGGCGGGTCTCCTTCAAGGGAGACCCGCCCGTCGGCGTCCGTGCGCCCGCAGGCCTGCGGCTCAGGCCCGCCGGGTCCGTGCGCGGCTGCCGTCGTCCTCGCTGCGCAGTGCGACGCTGAGCCCGGAGAGCCCGGCGTAGAGCACGCCGGCCACCGGCCAGAGCACCCATGAGACGTGCCAGTCGCCGGTGAGGAAGCTCCAGGCCAGGTAGATCGCCGCCATCACCGGCCAGTAGACGGCTGCGATCGCGCGCACCACGGGGTTGGTGCTGTACTCCGGATCCTCGTCCTCATCGTCCTGATCCTGCAGGAGGGCGGAGCTCGCGGAATCCGCCCAGCCCGCACGGGTCATCACCGCCAGCCCGGTCGCGACCATCGCCAGGGTGAGGCACACGCCGTACAGCACCACCAGCGAATTCTGCGCGCCCAGCAGTGCCGCCAGGATCGTGGGCAGGGCGCACAGGATGAACAGGACGATCGCGACGGCACCGGCGATCGTGGTGCGGCGGCGGTTCTCGTCCCAGATCCGCTCAGCGACGTCGCGCACCTGCGGGGTGAGGGTGAAGTCCCCCTGGTCGATGTCCTCGTAGTCCTTCAGGCGAGCGTCCCTCACCGTCATGAGGACCACGCCGAGAGAGACCATGACCAGCACCGCGCTGATGCCCACGGCGATCGCCCAGCCCGCCGGATCGCCCTGGGGCGAGCCGGTCGCGGCGATCAGCAGCAGCAGCGGCGCCGCGCAGAGCACGAACAGGGCCACCCCCGTCGCCGACAGCCACTGGGAGCGGTGCACCGCCTCGACGTACTCGCGGGCACGGGGGACGTCGATCTCCGGGGCCTGCGGCGCTGTGGGTGCGGCGGCGGCACGGCCCAGCTCGGCGTCGATCCCCAGCACCGGGGCGACCTCCTCGAGGGTGCCGAACTCGGCGATCACCCGGCCCACGGCCTGGGACTGCGTGAGCCCGTCCTCGAGGAGGCCCTGCTGTTTGTCCTCCATCATCGCGCGCAGCTCGAGACGGGCCTCGCGCAGGCGCGGGGAGTCGGGGTACGGGCCGAAGAGGGTGTCGAGGTAGGAGTCGATGACGTTCACGAGGCGTCCTTTCCGTCCGCGAAATGGTCCACGAGCGCTCGGGTGATGCGCCATTCAGCGCGTTTGAGGTCGAGCTGTTCGAGGCCGTCGGGGGTGAGTTCGTAGTAGGTGCGGGGCTTGCCGGTGGGGGAGAGGTCTTCGTAGCTGTCCAGCAGGCCCTGCGCCTGGAGGCGCTTGACCGCGGAGTAGAGGGTGGTCTGCTTGATGACGTATTCGCCGCGGGAGCGGTCGGTGAGGGTCTTGGAGATCTCGTAGGCGTAGGAGGGCCCGGCCTCGAGGATCGCCAGCAGGATCAGGTCGATGTGCCCGCGGATCGCGTCGGCTCCGATCACATCGGCTCCTCTCCGGTGGATGGGGTGGGACGGCGGCACCCGATGGCTGCCACGTACAGATGCCACGCACAACGTACTACGTCAGGCGTAGTACGGCAAGAGGGGCAACTCTGGGGCCGAGGTCGAGGTCGAGGTCGAGGTCGAGGCCGGGGTTGGGGGCAGGGCCGGGACCTCGGTCCCGAGGGGCGGGCGAGGACGGCCTGGAGTTCACAAGATCTCGTGGCGGTGGCGCGTCGCGACCACCACATGTTGTGGTGCCTGCCTAGCGTGAGCCCCATCGCCCGTACCGGCGTGCGCCTCGGGACCCCATGCCCCCAGGTCTCTCCCCACCCCGCCCGCCATCTCACAGGAGAGAACCCATGACCACGACCGCCTCGCCCCGCACCCGCTTCGACGTCCCCGCTGACGCGCCCCCGGCCGCAGAGACGCCACGGCGACTGGTGGACCCGGTCGCGACCGTCACCGAGTACGTGGAGCGCTCGGACTGGCGCGTGAACGCCAACGCCAACCAGGGTTATTCGGTGGGCGGCCTGATCCTCAACGCCGCCGGCAAGACGATGGCCAACTACTGGCTGGACGAGGTGTTCAGCCCCGAGGCGGGCGAGGCCCACCGCGAGGGCGACCTCCACATCCACGACCTCGACATGCTCACCGGATACTGCGCCGGATGGTCCCTTCGCGCCCTGCTCGAGGAGGGCTTCAACGGGGTCGCGGGAGCGATCGGCTCCCGCCCGCCGCGGCACTTCTCCTCGGCCTGCGGGCAGATCGTGAACTTCCTGGGCACCTTGCAGAACGAATGGGCCGGGGCGCAGGCCTTCAGCTCCTTCGACACCTATATGGCGCCCTTCGTGCGTCTGGACGCGATGAGCTACGAGCAGGTGCTCCAGCACATGCAGGAGCTGATCCACAACCTCAACGTCCCCAGCCGCTGGGGCTCCCAGTGCCCCTTCACCAACCTCACCTTCGACTGGACCTGCCCGGACGATCTGCGCCAGCAGCGACCGGTGATCGGCGGCGAGGTCCAGGACTTCACCTACGGCGAGCTGCGCGCCGAGATGGATCTGATCAACCGCGCCTACCTCGAGGTGATGACCGCAGGCGACGCCGACGGCCGCGCCTTCACCTTCCCCATCCCCACCTACAACATCACCCATGACTTCGACTGGGGCAGCGAGAACGCCGAGCGCCTGTTCGCCATGACCGCGAAGTACGGGCTGCCCTACTTCCAGAACTTCCTGAACTCGGATCTGGACCCGGGGATGATCCGCTCCATGTGCTGCCGCCTGCAGCTGGACATGCGCGAGCTGCTCAAGCGCGGCAACGGCCTGTTCGGCTCCGCGGAGCTCACCGGCTCGATCGGCGTGGTCACGGTGAACATGGCCCGCCTCGGGCACCTCCATGCCGGAGATGAGCCGGGCCTGCTCGCCGCGCTCGATCACCTGCTGGAGCTGGGACGCGACACCCTGGAGCGGCGCCGCGCCACGGTGCAGGGACTGATCGACGCGGGGCTGTACCCGTACACGAAGCGCTACATGGGCCACCTCGGCAACCACTTCTCCACCCTCGGCGTGAACGGCATGAACGAGATGGTCCGGAACTTCACCGGCGACCGCCACGACCTGATGGACGAGGAGGGGCTGGCGATGTGCCTGCGCCTGCTCGACCACGTGCGCGGGCGGATGGTCGAGTTCCAGGAGGCCACCGGCAACCTCTACAACCTCGAGGCGACCCCCGCCGAGGGCGCCACCTACCGCTTCGCGAAGGAGGACCGTGCCCGCTTCCCGCAGATCCTCACCGCGGGCACCGCTCAGAACCCGTACTACACCAACTCCTCCCAGATCCCCGTCGGCGCCACCGAGGATCCCTTCGAGGCGCTCGAGCGACAGGACGAGCTGCAGACCAGGTACACCGGAGGGACCGTGCTGCACCTGTACATGAACGAGGCCATGAGCTCGGCGGCCACCTGCAGGGAGCTGGTGCGCAGGGCCTTGACCCGGTTCCGCCTGCCGTATCTGACGGTCACCCCGACCTTCTCGATCTGCCCCACCCACGGCTACCTCTCGGGCGAGCACCTCGAATGCGGCCGCTGCGGCCAGGCCTGTGAGGTGTGGACCCGCGTGATGGGCTACTTCCGGCCCGTCGCCTCGTTCAACATCGGCAAGAAGGGCGAGTACGCCGAGCGGACCTTCTTCACCGAGCAGGCTGCGGGGGTCGGGGCCGACGGCCGCGTCGCGGGCGCAGATGCGGCAGCTCCGGCGGGAGCGAGCGCGGGAGCGACGACGGGTGCCGGCGCGGGAGCGACGACGGCGTGATCCTCACCGAGGTCGCGGCACCGGACCTGCAGATCGCGGGCCTGGTGCCGCTGTCCACCGTCGACTGGCCCGGCCGCCTCGCCGCGACCGTGTTCTGCCAGGGCTGCCCCTGGGCGTGCACCTACTGCCACAACACCGCGATCCTCGACCCCCGCGTCCCCGGCGCGGTGGCCTGGTCCCAGATCGAGCAGCTGCTTCAGAAGCGGCACGGCCTGCTGGACGCCGTGGTGTTCAGCGGGGGAGAGGCCACCATGCAGCATGCCCTGGTCCCGGCGGCCCGGCGCGTGCGCGAGGCCGGTTTCGCCGTCGGCCTGCACACCGGCGGTGCCTATCC
>JAAZLF010000101.1 GCA_012799425.1 Actinomycetales bacterium
ACCTGATACGGGAACCGCTCGAGCAGACCGGCCGCCGCGAGCTCCTCCTCGAACCCCGGGGTGTACTCCTGCAGAGCGAGCACGTCGACGTCCTCGGTGATGAGCGAGGAGACCTCCGCGATATCGGCGCGGCCGTACTGCAAGTTCAGCGAGAGCACGCTCAGCGTCGGACCGATGGCGACCGGCGCGACCGAGTGCTCGGTCCCGGGGCGCAGCGGCCACGCGAAGACCGTCATCGCGACGATCAGGACCGCAGCCCCGAGGATTCGCCAACGGGAGCGGAGCACCAGAGTCAGACCGATGCCTGCGGTCAGCGCCGGGATCCACAGAAACGGGGTGAAGGAAGCGGCAGCTATGAGGCTGGGATGCCAGGTGTGCAGCTGCGTGAACAGGCGCAGGATGAGCAGTGCCGCCGCAGCGGGCGCCGCCGGCACGAGCAACGCCCAGCCCAGCACTGTGAGGGAGGCACGGCTTCGGCCTCGATGCCGGCGCCCAGGGTGCGCCCGGTCGCGCGCCGACGACGAGGCGGCGTGCTCTGGAACGCTCACCGAGTCAGCTTAGCCCGTTCGAAGCGGTGAGCGCGCAGCCAGGCGCTGCTCGGCAGCGGTCAGCGGCGAGTGACGGTGGTCTTGACCGGGGTCGGGTTCTGGAAGATGTCGAGCACCGGGCAATGGGCATCGACGACCTTGCGCAGCTCCTCATAGCGCTCGTTCGATTCCGGCCCCGAAAGCTCGATCTCGAGCCGCACCTCGGAGAACCCGGCGCGCACGGACTCGTCGGCACCGAACAGCCGTGCTGCATCCAGGTCGGCCTCGGCCTTGATCACGATGTCGTCGAAGGGGATGCCGAGCTGCTGCGCATAGAGTCGGTAGACGACGACCTGGCAGCCGGCCAACGCGCCGAGGGCGTACTCGACCGGGCTGGTCCCGGCATCATCACCGGCCAGCGCTGCGGGCTCGTCGACGACGAAGGAGTGCTTGCCGGCGCGCACCGTCGTCGCCACTGAACCGGCACCGATGCCGTCGACCGAGTAGGTCAGGTGGGCACGCGAGCGATCGGTGTCGATGCGCTGGGCCCACGCGCTCCCTGCGGACGTGATCCGAGCGGCGCGATCCTCGGCGGTGATCTCGGGGACGGTGGTCTGGATGTCTGCTGTGGTGGTCATGACCTCGACGATAAGAGCGGCTGCTGCGGGCACCAAGACCCGCGTCATGGTCGATCATCGTGCGTCATATCGAGTCATCAGCGCGGGCGATCGGAGCACCTTTGCTGGGCGGAGCGAGTTCGTTCTGTCGCAGTCCGCGAGCTCGGTGGGGAGCGGTGGACGCGGTCGCGAAGGCAGTGGCGAGGACCGAGTGGGCTGGGTGATGTCGTCCCGACGGGCGAGCGCCGCCATGGCCGCCTGCGGGCTCGGCCGGTCCAGACTGTCGACCACCAGTCCGTCGGCGAGGGCCAGTGCCCGATCCGCCCTGCCCGCGAGCTCGACATCGTGGGTCGCCATCAACATCGCCTGCACCGGCGACGAGGGGTCTGCGACAGCGCCCAGCATCAGGTCCATCACCTCGTCACGGGTGACGGGGTCAAGCACTCCGGTGGGCTCATCGGCGAGGAGCACGCGTGCTCCGTTGGCCACCGCCCGCGCGATGGCCACGCGCTGACGCTGGCCGCCCGAGAGCTGGTCCGTGGTCGCCGCCAAGCGCCCGTCCAGCGCCAGGCGCTGCAACAGTGGTGCCGTCGCCGCACGATCAAGACGCCGGTGCGACATCCGCGCCGGAAGCTCGATGTTCTCCTGCCCGGTCAGTGGGCCCAGGAGCGTGTAGTCCTGGAACACGAAGCCGAATGCTTCGCGCCGCAACCGGGCCAGTCGCTGGTCTGAAGCGCGCGCTGTCGTCCCCCTCGAAGATCACTCGCCCTGCCGAGGGGCGCATCAGGCCCGCCATGGAGTTGAGCACCGTGCTCTTGCCAAAACCTGATCGGCCGACCAGCGCGGTCACCGTCCCCAGCTCCACACGAAGCGAGACCGGCCCGATCGTCGTGCCGGAGCATCCGCGGCCCAGCTTCTTGACGACGTCCACAGCTTCCAATGACTCCATGCCGCCTCCGCTGAGCGCTCGTCCGTGATGCGTCCATCGTGATGCTATCTCCGGCTGTCGTGGTGGCGGTGCGTGGCACGGGTGATCCGCGAGAGGGGCATCAGCACGTGGCCCGGGGTGCCGTCACGGTTCGCGCACATGCGCCGAGACTCAACGGACGTGCGCTGCGCCACAACGCGCCGACGCGGGAATGAATCGGACGGAGGCGAAGTTGAGTCAGGTGTGCTCAAGTTCAGTGGTCCTCAGATTGACAACGTCGATCTCGAGTTCTCTACTTGAGCCCGTACAGCTCAAGTCTTGCCGCCGGCCCCGGCGGCCGGCGGAGCCGTAGAGCGGAGCACCGGGTGACCGGTGTCCCGTTCGGCGGCACCGCACGAACCACCTTGCGGCTCCGTTCCGCAGAAAGGCAGGCACCCATGTCCCGTGTCGTCGGAATCGACCTCGGTACCACCAACTCCGCCGTCGCCGTCCTCGAGGGCGGCCAGCCCACCGTGATCGCGAACGCCGAGGGCTCGCGCACCACCCCGTCGGTCGTGGCCTTCTCCAAGCAGGGCGAGATCCTCGTCGGTGAGCTCGCCAAGCGTCAGGCCGTCACGAACGTCGATCGCACCATCGCCTCGGTCAAGCGCCACATGGGCACCGAGTGGAGCACGGAGATCGATGACAAGAAGTACACCGCGCAGGAGATCTCCGCGCGTACCCTGGGCAAGCTCAAGAAGGACGCCGAGTCCTACCTGGGCGAGTCCGTGACCGATGCGGTCATCACCGTCCCGGCCTACTTCTCGGACTCCGAGCGCCAGGCCACCAAGGACGCCGGCACCATCGCCGGCCTGAACGTCCTGCGCATCATCAACGAGCCCACCGCTGCGGCTCTCGCCTACGGCCTGGAGAAGGGCAAGGACGATGAGCAGATCCTGGTCTTCGACCTCGGCGGCGGCACCTTCGACGTCTCGCTGCTCGAGGTGAGCAAGGACGAGGAGGGCTCGACCATCCAGGTCCAGGCCACCGCCGGCGACAACCGCCTCGGCGGTGACGACTGGGACCAGAAGGTCGTGGACTGGCTGATCACCCAGGTGAAGAACAAGGAGGGTGTGGACCTCGGGAAGGACCGCATCGCCCTGCAGCGCCTGAAGGAAGCTGCGGAGCAGGCGAAGAAGGAGCTCTCCGCCTCGACGTCCACCTCGATCTCGCTGCAGTACCTGTCGATGACCGAGAACGGTCCGGTGCACCTGGACGAGAAGCTCACCCGTGCACAGTTCGAGGACATGACCTCGGACCTGCTCGAGCGCACCAAGGCACCCTTCCACCAGGTCATCAAGGACGCGGGCGTCTCCGTCTCCGACATCGACCACGTGGTCCTCGTCGGCGGTTCGACCCGTATGCCGGCCGTCACCGAGGTCGTGAAGTCCCTGACCGGCGGCAAGGAGCCGAACAAGTCCGTGAACCCGGATGAGGTCGTCGCCGTGGGCGCCGCCCTGCAGGCCGCGGTCATCAAGGGCGAGCGCAAGGACGTCCTGCTCATGGACGTCACTCCGCTGTCGCTCGGCATCGAGACCAAGGGCGGCGTGATGACCAAGCTCATCGAGCGCAACGCAGCCATCCCCACCAAGACGTCCGAGGTGTTCTCCACCGCTGAGGACAACCAGCCTTCCGTGGCGATCCAGGTGTTCCAGGGCGAGCGCCAGTTCACCCGGGACAACAAGATGCTCGGCACCTTCGAGCTGACCGGCATCGCCCCGGCTCCCCGCGGCATCCCGCAGGTCGAGGTCACCTTCGACATCGACTCCAACGGCATCGTGCACGTGACCG
>JAAZLF010000102.1 GCA_012799425.1 Actinomycetales bacterium
ACAGGTGGTAGCCCACGAGTGCGCCCACCGGCGTGCCGGGCAGGTGCACCACCGGGGTGCCGCCCGCCAGGTGCCCGGCGCCCTGGGGCCCGCCGGGCCGCAGCGCGAGATGCGTGAAGCGGGAGGTGCCCGAGCCCCGCGGTCCGAGCAGCTCCTTGACCACGTCATAGGCGCCGTGTCCGATGCCCCCGGTGGTCACGACGAGGTCGGCGGACTCCGCCGCCTCGGCCAGCACCTTCGCCAGAGCGCTCGGGTCGTCCCCGCAGCACAGCACCTGTGCTTCGCTCCCCTCGGCAGCGAGGGCCGCGGCGAGCATGGTGCCGTTCGACTCCCTCACCGCGCCCTCGACCGCCGGCACGGCGTCCCCGGTGAGCTCGTCTCCGGTGACGACCACGGCGACGCGCGGCCGGGCGAGGACCGTCAGCTGCTGGATCCCGAGGGTGCGGGCGAGGCCGATCATCCCCGGCCCGACCCGGTCCCCGCTCTCGGCGAGCACGGCGCCGCGGGCGATCTCCTCGCCGCGGCCCCTGATGTGGCGGCCCGCCTCCCGGGAGACCTCCGCCCGGATCCGCACCAGCGCCGGCGCCGGGCCCTCGGGTGCCGCGTCGGTCTCCTCGACGGGGACCACCAGATCGGCGCCGCCGGGCACGGGAGCGCCGGTCATGATCCTCGCCGCGGTGCCGGGCGCCAGGGGCGGGACCTCACCCGGGCGCGCAGGGAGATCCGCCGAGACCGGCAGCACGGTGCTCGCCCCCGCCGCCAGCTCCCGGCGGCGCACCGCGAAGCCGTCCATCGCGGAGACCGGACCGGAGGGGACGTCCTCCGGGCCGCGCAGCGGCTTCGCGAGCAGTCGGCCCCTCGAGCTCAGCAGCGGGACCGTCTCCTCACCGGGCGCCGGGCGCATCCGCTCCAGCAGGTGCTCGCGCCAGCGCCACGGGTCCGTCGGTCTTCCCGCCATGGTCCTCCTCCACCTCCGGATCGTCGTCATGATCCTCCCATGGGGGCCGACGCGCCGACGGGGACGGACGGCACCTGCCTCACAGGTGCATGATGGGGGTATGCGCGAGATCCTCTTCGACCGCTTCGGCGGCCCCGACGTCCTGACCGTCCGCACCGACTCACCCCGTCCCGAGGCCGGGGAGGGCGAGGTCCTCGTGGACGTGGCCTACGCGGGCCTGAACCCTCTGGACTACAAGATCCGCGACGGCTCCTCGGCCCGCGCCGAGGGGCTCGAGCTGCCCGCCGGCACCGGACGGGAGATGGTCGGCACCGTTCTCTCCGCCGGCCCCGACCTGGACGATGTCGAGCTGGCCTCGAGGGGCCTGGCCCCCGGCACGCGCGTGTTCGGGATGCGCAGCCCGCAGGACTCCCGAGGCGTGGCCGCGGAGGTCATCGCGATCTCGGCAGACGACCTCGCTCCGATCCCGGATTCCGTGAGCGAGGACAAGCTCCCGGGCTGGGCGGGGCTCGCCCTCGCCGGGCTCACGGCGATCGCGACCGTGCGGGACACCGCCGGGATCCGCGAGGGGCAGACGGTGCTCGTCCACGGCGGCAGCGGCGGAGTGGGCCAGCTGCTCATCCCGATGGCGCTCGAGGCGGGGGCGAGC
>JAAZLF010000103.1 GCA_012799425.1 Actinomycetales bacterium
CGAGGTGCCGATTTGGATCCTCGGATCGACCGCGAACGGCGCTCGCCTGGCCGCCCAGCTGGGCATGCCGTTCTCCGTCGCCTCCCACTTCGCGCCCTTCCAGTACCTGCATGCGCTGGACGTCTACCGCCAGCACTTCGACCCCGACGCCGAGGCCGCACAGATCGAACAGCCTCGCATCATGGTCGGGGTGAACCTCGTGGTCGCGGACACCGACGCGGAGGCGCAGCGCCAGTTCACCACGCTCCAGCAGATGTTCCTCGGGGTCGTCACCGGGCAGCGGAAGAAGATCCAGCCGCCGCGACCGATCGAGGAGGTCGCCCCGGATCAGCTGCTCTCGCAGGTGGATCAGACCCTCTCGATCAAGGCCGTCGGCTCCCCCACCACCGTGGTGCGCCAGCTCGAGGAGATCGTCGCCGCGACGGGCGCGGACGAGCTGATCCTCACCGCCTACTACTACGACCCCGCCGACCGCCTGCACGCCCTCGAGCTGCTCGCAGAGGCGTGGGGGCTGTGAGGCGCCGGGAACGGCGGGGAGGAGCAATTCTCGGCCCCTCGTGAGAATCAGTACGGGCCATTCCTCATATACGCTGGAGAAAGTCTGGGCGCCCAGACGAATCTCCCGCGACACCCCGCGCACGTGATAGATTGCGGAGAATGTCGACGCGTCGAGGAATACCCACCCGAGGGACCCCTTTCGAGGTCGTGCGCGCCCTTCTCGAGAAGGGCGGCATGCACCGCGCCGAGCTCGCGCGCCACCTGCAGACCTCGCGCGCGACCATCACCAACACGGTGACCTCCCTGCTCGAGCAGGGCATGGTCGAGCCTGCGGGCACGGACGGCACCCTCGAGCTCAGCGAGGGCAAAGCGCCGCTGAAGGAGAAGCTCGTGCTGGCCCGCCGCGCCGGCATCATCGGCGCCGTGATCCATCAGGACGACTCCACGATCGTCGGCATCGGCGAGCTGGACGGGCGGGTCATCGCCACCCGATACATGGAGTGCTCGCCGGACTCCCGCGGCCGCGAACGCGTCGACACCGCTGTGGTGGCCCTGCACGAGCTCCTCGACGAGCTCCCGGCACCGCCCCCGCGCCTCCATGGCCTGCATGTCGCACCGAACACCCTGATGAACCGCCACACGGGCGAGGTCCTCGGGGGCGGCGCCTCGAGCAAGTGGCACGGCGTGAACCTGCGGCGCGAATACGAGGAGGCGCTCGGCACCGCCGTGGTGCTCGAGAACATCGCCCGCCACAGCGCCTACGCCCAGTACCGCGCGCTGACGGGGCCCGCGCCGCGCAACGTGCTGCACGTGAGCCTGTCCTTCGGCATCGCCCTCGGGCAGGTCCTCGACGGGCGCATCATCTCCGGCGCGCACGGGGGCGCGGGCGAGCTCGGCCACGTCAGCATCGACGGCAACGGACCCATCTGCCCCTGCTCCAACCGGGGCTGCCTGGTGCGCTACGCCAGCGCCGAGGAGATCCTGGGCGAGTGCCGCATCGTCACCGGCACCGACCTCACGCTGGACGAGGCGATCGACCTCGCGCTGGGCGGCGACGATCGGGTGGTCTCGATCTTCTCCCGGGCCGGTGCGGCGGTCGGCATGGCGCTGAACGCCGCCTGCAACCTGCTGGACCCGGACCTGATCCTCATCGGCGGCCGCCTGGCCCGTGCCGGGGACATCATCATCGACCCCCTGCGCGATGCGCTCTTCCGCAGCGCCCTGCCGCTGTTCGGGCACGGGCTGCGGATCGAGCAGGCCGCGCAGCTGACCGATCAGGACCTCGTCGGCGCCTCCCTGCGCGCCATGCGCCTGGATCTCGACCTCGCTGCCGCAGTGCTCGCCGCGCATGAGCCGGCGGCGGTCACCGTCGCCTGAGACCCTCCACGAGCCCGCCGGCCTGACGAGCATTCCTGCTCGGCAGCTCAGAAGCATTCTTAAATACATTCTGAGGGAATTCTGGGGCGTGAACAGCCGCACCCTCCCCGGAATGCATTCCGGGACGGGTGCGGCTGTTTTCTCGAAGGAGTCGGGCGTCCCATATCGCCCATTGCCCCGGACTGTCCATCAGCCCTTGATGGCTCCCGTGAGAACTCCCTTCGTGAAGAACTTCTGCGCGAACGGGTAGACCACCAGGATCGGCAGCGTGGCGATGACGATGATCGCCATCTGCACGGTCTGCGCCGGGGGCGGCGGACGGTCGCTGGCCTGCGAGACGTCCGAGAGGGTGTTGCCCTGGACCACGTACTGGTTCAGCACCAGCTGGATCGGCCACTTCGCGGTGTCGTTGATGTAGATCAGCGCGTTGAAGTAGACGTTCCAGAAGCCCACCGCGTAGAACAGCGCGATCACGGCGATGACCGCCTTGGACAGCGGCAGCACGATCCCGACGAAGATGCGGATCTCGCTCGCGCCGTCGATGCGCGCGGACTCCAGCAGCTCCTGCGGCAGCCCCATGAAGAAGTTGCGCATCACGACCATGTTGAAGGCGCCCAGAAGGCCCGGCACGATCAGCGCCCAGTAGGAGTCCAGCAGGCCCAGCTGCTTGATCAGCAGGTAGTTCGGGATGATGCCCGCGCCGAAGAACATGGTGCACAGCACGAGCACCAGCGTCGCCTTCGAGAACGGCACCTGCCAGGTGCGGGTGAGGCCGTAGGCCATCATCGCCGTCACCGTCACCGCGAGGAAGGTGCCCACGGCCGTGATGCCGATCGAGACCATCAGCGACCTGGTGACGATGCCCCCTGAGAGCACGGACCGGTATGCCTCGATCGAGAACGAGGTGGGCACCAGCTGACCGGAGGTGATCGATGCCTGGTCCGCGAACGAGAACATGATCACGTACAGGAACGGGTACAGCATCACCACCGCGATCGCCGCGATGGAGGCCACCTTCAGCACGCTGACGAACGTGGTGGGCTTCTCCATCCACGGCGGGCGGACGCCCTTGGGCGCGCGCTTGCGGCGTCGCGCCTCTCCCAGCTTCTGCGGGACGATCGCTGCAGGGTCCTGCAGATCTGTCGATGCCATCAGAACAGTCCTCCGGTTCCCAGTCGCTTGGCGATCTTGTTCGCGGCGATCACGAGGAAGGTCGCGATCAAGCCCTTCAGCAGGCCGGCGGCTGCCGCCACTCCCCAGTCGCCGCCGGCGATGCCTCGGAAGTAGACGAAGGTGTCGAGCACCTCTGCCGCGTTGGCGCCGACAGCCGGCTGCTGGATCAGCATCTGCTCGAAGCCGACGGTGAGCACGTTGCCGACCGTCAGGATCAGCAGCAGCGAGATCACCGGCACCATGCCCGGCAGGGTCACGTGCCACATGCGGCGCCAGGAGCCGGCGCCATCCACCGCAGCGGACTCGTACAGCTCGGTGGGGATCGCGCTGATCGCGGCGAAGAAGATGATCGTCCCCCAGCCGACGTCCTTCCACACCACCTGGGCGACGACCAGGAACTTGAAGGTCTCGGGGTTGGTCATGATGTTGACGCCCTGGACGCCCACCATGTTGAACAGCTCGGCGATCACGCCGGTCCCGCCGAAGATCTTCTGCCAGATCGAGATGACCACCACCCAGGAGATGAAGTGCGGGAGGTAGACGATGGTCTGGATGACGCGCTTGATCCGTTCGCTCAGCAGCGAGTTGAGGAACAGCGCGAGGATGATCGGTGCCGGGAACGCGAAGGCGATCTGCAGCGTCGAGATGATCAGCGTGTTCACCAGCGCGTTGATCAGCTGGCTGTCGGTCAGCAGCGCCTTGAAGTTCTCCAGTCCCACGAACGCCGATCCGCCGATGCCGCGGAAGGCGGAGAAGTCCTGGAACGCCACGATGTTCCCCGCCAGGGGCACGTAGGCGAACAGCAGGATGAACAGCAGTCCGGGCAGGATGAACAGGTACATCTGCCATTCACGGCGCATGCGCCGGCCCAGCGGGACGGATCTCGGCGTGGGTCTGGGCGGCGCGCTCTCGGCGGGCGCCGCCTGCTCTCGTGTGTCGAGGGTCATGATGCTCTTCCTGTGACGCGGAGGGAGGGTGCCCGTCGGCCCGGTGCGGGCCGACGGGCTCGTCGTCAGCTGTTCTCGGCGAGCAGCTCGTCGTACTCGTCGATCAGCGTCTGGCCGCCGCCGTCCAGCCACGCGGTGCGGTACTCCTCGATCGCGTCCAGGCCCTTGCGGCCGGTGACGATCGCATTGCGGTAGTCGTCGTCGATCTGCTCGAGCTTCGCGTTGAGGCGGGAGGCGCTGGGGGCCATCATCCCGAGCACCGCCGAGGGCTCGGCGAGGCTGATGTAGGTCTCCTGCGCGATCCGGAAGCCGTCGGCGTGCTCCGCCTGCCGGGCCGGCACGGTGTAGGTCGGCGAATGGCTGACGCCCAGCCAGTTCAGCGCCGAGTGGTCCACGCCCGCCTGTTCGTCATCCAGGGTGATGATGTTGCTGTCCTCGTCGAACTCGAAGTGGACGCCCTCGATGCCGTTCTTGATGAACAGCGCCTCCTTCGAGCCGTAGGGGGCGCGCCACCAGTTCACGATGTCCAGCAGGGTATGCAGCCGCTGCTCGTCCTCCGCCGCGGCCGAGGAGATCGCGACGATGCCCCAGGCGCCGTCGTCACGGTCCACCAGCAGATCGCCGCCGTCGAAGGCCGGCGGGATCATCCACTCCACCTCGGCCTCCGGCGTGGAGGCCAGCAGGTTGTCGAGCCCGACCCCGAAGATGCCGCCGAAGGAGCCGGACCACACGGCGGTCTGCCCGTTGCCCCACAGCTCGTCGAGACCGCCGGAGAAGGCGTCGGGATGGATCGCGCCCTCCTTCCAGAGCGTCGCCTCGGCCTCGAGGGCCTTGGCGAAGCCCTCGGTCTGGCGCACGTTGATGACCGACCCGGAGTCGTCCAGCTGCCAGTTCGTCCCGGCGCGGTAGACCCATTCGAAGATCTTGTGGTAATCCCGGGTGAGCGCCGGGATCGCCCAGATCTGCTTGCCGTGGGCGGTCTTGAGCGCGCCGATGTCGATCAGCACCTGGAGGAACTCATCGGCGTTCGAGCCGAGGTCCTCGTGGCCCGCCAGCTCCACGAGATCCTTGCGGAACACGGGCAGGTTGTTCAGGTAGGGGTTCTCGTTCGGGATGCCCAGCAGGTGGCCGTTCAGCGCAGTGGCCTTCCACGCGCCCTCGGGGATGTTGGCGAGGTTCGGCCACTGCAGCACGTTGTCGCCGGCCAGCACCTCGGAGAGATCTGCGAAGGCGCCGTCCTGCATCGAGCTCAGGCCCGAGGGCGTGCTCGGGTCCACGAACATGAGGTCTGGGATGTCACCGGAGGCCACGGTGGTGGAGACCTTGTCGTCGTATCCCTCGACCGCGGTGAGGATGGGGTTCCAGGTGACCCCCATCTGCTTCTCGAACTCCTGCCAGCTGGGGTTGTCCCCGCGGCTGCGGGGCGGGGAGCCCCACAGGTACTGGAAGGAGGTCAGCTCCGTCTCGCCGTCTCCGGGAGCCTCGTCGACGGACTGGAAGTAGTCCTCCTCGGCCACGGGCTGGACGAAGATCGTGGGCATCCCCTCGACCTCGGAGACGATGCCGCCCTCGGGGACCTCGGGTGCCACATAGGTGGGCAGTGCGAGCGCGCGCTTCTCGCTCGGGTCGACCGAGGAGGCGCCGCCGCTGCCGCCGCAGGCCGCGAGGCCCGTGAGGGACACGGCGAGCGCGCCGAGGCCGAGCGCGGTGCGGCGCCGGGGGAGCCAGGTGGACGACGAGGGGGCGGCGATGTCCTGCGATTCGTTGTGCATGGCGAACTTCCTTGTCCGAACGGATCTGAGCGGTCCAGCGGGTGACCGTGGGAACACTCACCGGGCACCTGTTGAGATACTGAACACTACAGAGCGTCGGCCGTTTGCGCGACCACTTCTATGTAGTCACACATAACGGTATCGTCTCGGCGCGCGGGTGAGCATCGCGGATCCCGCCACGCGCTCCCCAGCACCTGCGGGCATGGGAAAGGGGCCACGGCACATGCGCCGTGGCCCCCTCCTCAGAGCTTCCTCAGAGCAGGATCATTCGCTGGACATGCCCAGCAGATCCGGGATGAACATCGAGATCTGCGGGACGAACATGATCAGCAGCAGACCGATCACCAGCGGCACGTAGAACGGCAGCAGACGCATGATCACCGGCTCCACCTTCATCCGCCCCACCCTGGCGCCGACGAACAGGATCACGCCCACCGGCGGGGTGATCGTGCCCAGGCACAGGTTGAACGTCATCATCAGGCCGAAGTGGATCGGATCCACACCGAGCTCGAGGGCGACGGGCAGGAAGATCGGCGTGAAGATCAGGATCGCCGGGGTGGGATCCATGAACATGCCGACGACCAGCAGGGCGAGCATCATCAGCAGCAGCACGATGATCGGCGAGGTGGAGACGCCCAGCAGCGCGCTCGCGATGAACTGCGGGATGGTCGCATAGGCGAGCACCCAGCCCAGCACGCCGGAGACGGCGATCAGCAGCAGCACCACAGCGGTGGTGCGCGTCGCGGCGAGGATCACCGCGGGCAGCTTCTTCACGGTCAGCTCGCGGTAGATCATCCCCAGGACCAGCGAGTAGACCACGGCGATCACCGCGGACTCGGTGGCGGTGAAGAACCCGGCCACCAGACCGCCGATGACGATCACCATCATGAACACCGCCGGCACCGCGGCCAGCAGGGTGCGCGCAGCCATGGCGAAGGTCAGCTCGCCGCGGGCGGCGCCGTTGTCGTTGCCGACCAGCTCGGGGCGGCGCTTGGTCACCAAGAAGACCATCGCGATGCAGGCGAGCATCCACACCGCGCCCGGGCCGTACCCGGCCGCGAACAGGGTCGCGACCGACGTCGAAGAGACGAGCGAGTACACGATCAGCGTGTTCGAGGGCGGGATCAGCATGCCCGAGGGTGCTGAGGCCACGTTCACCGCGGCGGCGAAGGCCGGGTCATAGCCCTCCTTGCGCTGACGCGGGCTGAGGATGCCGCCCACGGCCGCGGCCGAGGCCACGGCGGCGCCGGAGACGGAGCCGAACATGGCGTTGGCGACCACGTTGGTCTGGGCGAGCGAGCCGGGCATCCGGCCCACCAGCACCTTCGCGGCGTCGATCAGACGAGCGGCGACGCCGCCGGTGTTCATCAGCTGGCCCGCCAGGACGAAGAACGGGATGGCGAGCAGGGAGAACGAGTTCGCACCCATGAACATGCGCTGGGCGGAGACGAAGACCGCCGGCTCGACGCCGATCACGGCGATCAGGGCCACCACGGAGGGCAGGCCGATCGCGATCGCGATCGGGGCGCCGATGGCGATGAGGGCCAGGATGCCGATGATCAGGATGATCCCGGCGAGCATTGCAGGATCCATGATCAGCGCTCCTTCTCGGTGTCGGTATCGGTGCCGGCCCCGGGGAGCGTGCTCCCCTGCGGGTCCTGGGCGACGGCTGCCGCAGCGGCGGTTCCGGCGCTCTCGGCGGCCTCGTCGTCGGTCTCCTCGAGGGGCAGGAGCTCATCGCCCCGCACCGCCAGCAAGAGGTCCTCGAGGGCGAGGAAGGCGATCATCACGCCGGCCACGGGCAGTGCGAGATACATGTGGCCCACGGTGAACGGGAAGCCCGGGATCACCTGGTCCCAGGACATCGAGACGCCGCGGAGCCCGCCCCAGACCATCCCCAGGGCTGCGAAGGCCAGGGTGCAGACCTGCACGGCGACGACCAGCACCTGGCGGGCGGCACCCGGGGCGCGCTGGGCCAGCACGTCCACGGCGATGTGACCGCGCTCGCCGAAGACGAGGGTCGCGGCGAACAGGCTCAGCCAGACGAACATGTACTGGGCGGTGACGGTGGTCCAGGGGCTGGGGTCTCCCAGCACCTGGCGGGTGAACACCTGCCACACGACGACCACCACGAGCACCGAGAACAGCACGATGCACAGCAGCTTCAGGGCCGACAGCAGCCCCTCACGGATCTTCCACATCAGGCGTCCCCTCCCTCAGCGGCCGCACGGATCGCGTCGTAGAGCGCGAAGTCGTCCGGGTGCTCCAGGATCGACAAGCCCGTCTCCTCGATGATCGGGGCGAACGCCTCCGGGTCAGGATCGGTGATGGTCACGCCGCGATCCAGCATCTGCCGGGTCATCTCCTCGGTCTCCTGCTTCCAGATCTCGACGAACTCGCTCTGGGTCTGGGCCCAGGTCTCGCGCAGAGCCTCGGAATCGCGCTCGTCCATCCCTTCGAGCAGATCGGTGTTGGCCAGCAGGAAGTCGAAGCCGATCAGATGGTTGGTCAACGTGAAATGGCCGGCGACCTCGTAGTGGCGCTGGGTGACGTACGAGACCTCGTTGTTCTCGGCGCCGTCGAGCACTCCGGCCTGCAGACCCGTGTAGACCTCGCTGTAGGCCATCGGGGTGGGGACGCCGCCGATGCCCTCGATCAGACGCAGGAAGATCTCGGACTCCTGCACACGGATCTTCAGGCCCGCCATGTCCTCGACCGACTCGATCGGGCCCTGCGCGGTGTAGAGGTGCCGGCTGCCCTGGGTGTAGCCGCCCAGGACGGTCAGCCGCATCTGTGGCTCGAGGGAGGCGAACAGCTCGCCGACGATCGCGTCGTCGAGCATCACGCGGTTCTGGTGGTCGATGTCGTCGAAGACCCCGGGGACGTTCATCGGCAGGAAGCGCGGCGAGGAGTTCTCGATCTGCGTGCCGGAGATGACGGCCATGTCGATCGCGCCGTCGGAGACCAGCTGCACGGTCTCCTGCTGATCGCCCAGGGAGTTGTTGGCGTAGACACGCGCGCCGTAGCGCCCGTCGGTCGCCTCGGCGAGCCGCTCGCCGAAGGAGACGAGGGAGCCGTAGCTGGGATGGGACTCGGCCTGGCCCAGCGAGATGGACAGAACCCGGTCCACCCCGGTGACAGCCCCTTCCTGCGAGGCGCAGCCGCCGAGCAGGGCGGTGCCGGCGCCGAGGACGGGGAGGGACTTCAGGAATCCCCGACGTCCCACTCCTTCCCGAGCTCCGGGGCGGGGGCCGGCGAGCGAGCGGGGAGCTCCTCGTCGGCGGGACGTTGGTGTTCGCACTGCATTCCTCCTCGAATGAAACCTTCCGGACCGCGGTGCTGCAGCGGTGCGGGCCTGCGCTCGCAGTCGCCGTGCCGGGTGGAGCGACGGCCTGCGGACGCTCCGGGGCTGAAGCTGCGATCCGTCGTGAGAGTGCCCTTCTGCGGGCCTCTCCGGCTCCTTGTCGAGCCCGAAGGCGACAATGCCCGGCCGCATCGCAAGATCGACCTCGGCCAGCGTGCCAGCCTCCGAGAAACCGGTCTCACGCGTTGCCGGGCATTGCCATGCCGAAGCGGCGGTGACATGGATCCCATGAGGCGCTGCGGCTGGCATGCTGGTGCACATGGCGACGCCACCCACCGATGCCGTTAACGCCCCTGCACAGAACACCCCGCGGATCGGGCTTCTGCCGGCAGCAGGCGTCTCGACCTCGGCTTTCCTGCTCTTCGGCCTCCAGCTCGCTGGGTGGGGGCACGGGCTGCTTCTGCTGAGCCTGCTGGGTGCATTCCTCGTCTCCCGGGAGCTCGGCAAGGACCTCTCCCTGATCGGCCTCGGGGTCGCGATCGTCTCGACGACCTCGGTGAAGGCGGATGTGGACTGGGACCGGTTCTTCACCATCGGCACGGTGCTGATCCTCGCCGTCTCCGCGCCGCTGCTGGTGGACCGCCTCGTGCTGCGTCGTCGCGCGATCCGCTTCCCCTGGCTCTCCGGTGAGCGGTGGAACCGATGGCAGGTGGGGTACATCATCGCCGTCCCCGTGCTGGGCTGGCTGATCCTGCCCTACTACTTCATCTCCTCGGGCGCGTACGAGAACTGGCCCGCCATCACCGACGCCGGAGCGCTGGGGCGCTTCCTCGTCGGCGTGAACTTCGTGGGCACCTGGGACGAGCTGTTCTTCATCTGCACCTGCTTCGCCCTGCTCCGCCGCCATTTCGGGCTCTGGACGGCGAACATCCTGCAGACGATCATCTTCGTGTCGTTCCTGTGGGAGCTCGGCTACCAGGCCTGGGGCCCGCTGCTCACCGTGCCCTTCGCACTGCTCCAGGGCTGGCTGTTCTCCCGCACCGGCTCCCTGCTGTACGTGCTGATCGTGCACCTTCTGTTCGACGTGGTGGTCTTCCTCGCGATCGTGCACGCCCACAACCCAGGGGCGATCCCGATCTTCCTGGTCTGACGTCGGGTCACAATCCGGACGGCGACGAGCCCCGCTCCTCCGGAGAGGATCGGGGCTCCTCACGCTCTGGGGCGCAGCGGCCCGCGCGGATCAGGACGAGCAGGTGTTGCGGACGTCGCTCAGCTCGAGGCCGGTCTCCGGGCCGGGGCAGACGAACTGCGCGTAGCGATCGTCGTCGTCGACGTAGAGCTTGAGCCAGGAGATGCTGCTGCTGGCGATCCGCGTGTTCGACCTGTTCGGAGCCAGGTGCGAGGCGCCGCGCAGCTCGAGGTAGGCCTTGTCGGTCGACGTGGGGATGCCCTCGTACAGCGGCACGGCATGCGTGCGCACCGACGCGACCGAATCGTTCTGGGCACCGATCACGAGAGTCGGGGTGGAGATCTCCGGCCACGTCTTGTCGAGGTTCCACGGCGTCATCGCCACCGCGGCCTTCAGCTCGGGGCGATCCTTCGCGGCCTCGAGCGTCCCTCCGCCACCCATGGAGTGGCCCATGACGGCCAGTCGCTGGGGATCGATGCGGTCGCTCACGGTGCTCTTGTCGGTCAGGTGGTCCAGCGCTGCCAGCAGCTGGTCACCGCGCGAGGAGGGCTGGTCGTAGCGGGAGTTCGTGTCGATCGTGAACACGACGAATCCCTGGGAGGCGAGGCGCGGCCCGAGCCAGGCGATGGTGGACTCGCCCGCGGTGTCCCCCGGCGAGATCACGACGGCACCGAAGGTGCCCTCGTCGGCAGCGGTCGGGTAGTAGATGGTGCCGCCACCGAAGCCGGAGGCCCGAAGCGAGGACACCCGGGTGGAGTCGACATCGAAGCTGCCGCGCGCCGC
>JAAZLF010000104.1 GCA_012799425.1 Actinomycetales bacterium
ATGGGGCCCGCCCCGATCACCAGTGCGCGGGTGCCGGCCACGTCCCCGGCGCGTCCGATGCCGTGCCAGGCGACGCTCGCGGGCTCGACCGCCGCGGCGGTGCGCAGAGACAGCCCGGCGGGCAGCTCCCGCAGCATCCGTGCGGGCAGCGCGACGCGTCGGGCGAAGGCGCCCTGGGTGTGGGGGCGGTGCGCGGCGGAGCCGAGGTAGGTGCCCGCGGGCGAGAGGTTCTTGCGGTCCTTCGGCCAGGGGGTGACCCCGTCATCGAGCGGGGTCGCGGGGTGGACCGTCACCGGTGCCCCCGCGGCGGGGCCGCTGCCGTCGGCGGCGGCGGTGAGCACGGTGCCGGAGACCTCGTGCCCCAGCACCATCGGATCGCGCAGGATCGACTCTCCAGCCGCGCCGTGCTTCCAGTAGTGGAGGTCGGAGCCGCAGATCCCGCCGTAGGCGATCGCGATGACGGCCTCGTCGGGGGCCGGGGCCGGTTCGGGCACCTCCTCGACGCGCACGTCGTCCCGGGCGTGGACGATGACGGCGATGTTGGGTTCGTGCGGGGTCTGCATGAGGGTTCTCCTCGTCGTTCCTCGGTGCTGCGGATCAGATGACGGCGGTCATGCCGCCGTCGACGTAGAGGACCTGGCCGTTGACGAATCCGCTGCCGTCACCGGCGAGGAACACCAGCGGGCCCACCAGGTCCTCGACCTCGCCCCAGCGCGCTGCGGGGGTGCGGCGCGCGATCCAGCCGGAGAACTCCTCGTCCGCCACCAGCGGTGCGGTGAGCTCGGTGGCGAAGTACCCCGGGGCGATCGCGTTGACCTGGATGCCGTGCGGGGCCAGATCGGCGGTCAGCCCCTTGGTGAGCATCACGATGCCGCCCTTGGTGGCGCTGTACGCGGCGATCGAGGGGCGTGCGAGCTGGGACTGCACCGAGCCGATCTGGATGATCTTGCCGCTGCCACGCTCGATCATCCCGGCGGAGACCCGGCGCGCGCACTTGAAGGCGCTCGAGAGGTTCGTGGCGACCAGATCGTCCCAGTCCTCGTCGGGGAACTCGGCGATCGGGGCGCGGCGCTGGATGCCGGCATTGTTGACCAGCACGTCGGGCGTGCCCCCGAGCAGCTCCTCGATCCGGGTGAAGCCCTCGTCCACCGCGGCGGTGTCGGTGACGTCGAAGGCGGCCGCATGGACCGTGGCCGAGGTCGCGCGGGCGATCTCGGCGGCGGTGGACCGTGCGCGCTCGGCATCACGGCCGTGGACGACCACGGCGGCTCCCGCCCGGGCGAGTCCCTCGGCGAGCGCGCGGCCGATGCCGCGCGAGGACCCGGTGACGACGGCGGTGCGGCCGGTCAGGTCGAAGGTGGGGGTCATCGGACGATCTCCTTGTCGGGGGTGGCGGGGTCCAGGTCCTGGACGATCTCGGCGGCCGGGGCGGGCAGCGCGCTGGTGGCGGTGTCCTGCTCGGTGGTGGAGATGCGCACAGCATCCTCGATCCTCATCAGATCACGGCCGCGGGTCTCGGGGACCAGGAAGGTCGCGGCGGTGGTGATGGCCGCGAGGGTGGTCATGTAGATCGCCAGCACGATCCAGTTGCCGCCGGTCCAGGCCAGCAGCGCCGCGCCCAGCACTCCGGCGAGCCCGCCCGCCAGCACGGCGGAGATCTCGCGGGCCATCGCCACGCCGAGGTAGCGGTGGCGGTTGCCGAACAGCTCGGGGAGCATCGCGCACTGGGGGCCGAGCATGGAGTTCACGGCCACGCCGATGCCGATCGCGATCACGGCGACGGCCACGAGCTCGTTGCCCAGGGAGAGCAGGTACCAGGCGGGGAAGGCGTACAGCAGCATGAACACCGCACCGAAGCGGTACACGGCCACGCGCCCCAGGCGGTCCGAGATCGCTCCGCTCAGCGGCACGGAGAAGATGCCGATGAGGCTGCCGAAGGTGACGCCCCAGGTGACGGCGCCGCGGTCCATGCCGATCGCGGCGGAGGTCACGAAGGCCAGCGCGA
>JAAZLF010000105.1 GCA_012799425.1 Actinomycetales bacterium
CGGGCCATCACGGTGACGGCGCGGGCCACGGCGATGCCGAGGATCGCCAGTCCGCCGCCGAGGATCAGCGCCGGTGCCGCCTCCCCGCGCTGGAAGGACGGCACGATCACCTCCTCGGTGACGCGGCCGATCACGGAGGACGTCGCGATCTGCAGCAGCGCGAAGGCGGTCGCGCCGAGCACGGCGAGGATGAACCATCGCTTCTGCTCCCAGGAGCCCTTGAGGAGCCTCTTCAGTCCGGGCAGCAGGACGGCAGGGTGCTGCCGGGTCAGCGGGTCGGGGGCGCTCATGCGGTGACGAAGTGGACGACGACGGCCACGGCGAAGGTGATCGTGGAGAGCATGGCGAGGGAGAACTCGATCATGATCCCGATGCCGAGGGCCTTGATCGCGATGCCCGCAGAGGTCAGCCCCTTCTTCCAGTCCTTCTGCCGCACGGCTTCGGCGATGTACAGGCCCAGCAGGAAGCCGATCGGCAGGCCCAGGAAGGGGATCACGAAGATGCCCACGATGCCGGAGGCGATCGCGACGTAGATCGGCCACATCGGCACCTCCGCGGCGTGCAGGCGCCGGCCGGTGAGGACGTAGCTGGTGGTCATGCCGATCGCACCGAACACGAGGACCAGGCCGAACGCGAGCCAGGCGGGCCAGCCGCCGACCACGATCGCCCAGATCAGGGTCGCGATCACGAGCGTGATGGTGCCGGGCAGCACGGGCACGACGATGCCCGCGAGGCCCACGATGTAGGCCAGTCCGGCCAGGACC
Organism: Actinomycetales bacterium; assembly: GCA_012799425.1. Taxonomy (GTDB): domain Bacteria; phylum Actinomycetota; class Actinomycetes; order Actinomycetales; family Dermabacteraceae; genus Brachybacterium. The sequence continues at coordinate 765 of JAAZLF010000105.1, forward strand.
GTCACGATGATCTGGACGGTCAGGGAATCCACCACGGTCGTCCTCCAAGGGTTCATGCGAGTCGGGCGGCGCGCACGGGGCGCGCGTGCGGGAAAGCGTCTGCTGGACCTGGGCCATCCTATCGGTGCGGTGGGACGCTCCTGGCCCCGCCCAGGCACGGGCCGTACGGTGCGTGCGTGAGCGAGTTGATGCGACTGGCCCTGGTGGGCATCGCCGGAGGTCTCGGGCTGTTCACCCTGATCCTGCTGCCCTCGATGTGGCTGCAGCGCCGACGCTTCGGGCGGGTGCGGCCCGCGCGGCTGGTGGGCGTCGCAGTGATCTGCGTGTACACGATGACGCTCGCAGGGCTCACGATCGCTCCTGCCTATGACGTGGCGCTGACCTGTCGCAGCCGCTCGGGCGGGGTGGCGCGGCTGGATCCGTTCCATTCGGCGGCGGAGGTGCTGGGGATGCAGCGCGGCGGGGCGGGTCTGCTGGAGCTGGCCACGAGCTTCCCGGTGCTGCAGATCCTGATGAACATGGCGCTGTTCCTGCCGCTGGGGCTGATCCTGCGGGGCGTGTTCAGGATGGATGCGACCGCATCGGTGGCGACCGCGATGCTGCTCTCGGCGCTGATCGAGATCACCCAGTACAGCGGAGCTTTCGGGATCTACCCGTGCGGGGTGCGCATCGCGGATGTCGAGGATCTGATCGCGAACACGGTCGGTGCGTGGGCGGGGGTGCTGTGCGCACCGCTGGCGACGCGGCTCGGGGTCCCACTGTTCGTGCACGAGCGACCGCTGCACCACGCGCCGGACGATCCGGACTAGTCATGCTCCAACTCTATTCCGGACCGGATTCAAGGTCCCGATGGCTTTCAGGCGAAGACTGTCGCCTCCTCGGCAGTGATGGCGTCGAGCACCTCGGAGGTACGGCCGCGGCGGATCATCTCCAGCGGCGTCGA
>JAAZLF010000106.1 GCA_012799425.1 Actinomycetales bacterium
GGGGCAAGCCCGTCTCCATTCCCTCGAAGCGCTGGAAGCTGATCGCGGCGGTGCTGCGCACCACCCCGCGTGGGATCGTGGCCACGCTGAGCGGTGTGCTCAGCCATCGCCGCAGCCGGGAGAAGTGATCGCTTGACCTCACAGGACACGCCCGAAGAGCCCGTTCCCGCCCCGCAGCCCAAGAGCCGCTCGGAGCGGGTGCGGGCCTCTCTGTCCGCCCGCTCGCGCGGCGAGGGCTGGGAGAAGCCCCAGGGCGAGCTGGCCAAGTACCGCTCGCGGGGCCGGGCGGCGATGCGCTTCATCCTGCAGCGTGGATTCTTCGGCGCGGTGGTCAGCTCGAATCTCACCACCTCGAAGCAGGTGCATCGTCGGGTGCGCACCGTGCGCGGCCCGTTCGTGCTGGTCTCCAACCATTCCAGCCACATCGACGCCCCGATGCTGGCGCGCGGCCTGCCCTGGGCGCAGGCGCGCTTCCTGTCCACCGGCGTGGCCGCGGACTACTTCTTCGCCGTCTGGTACCGCCGCCTGTTCGTGCGGCTGCTGTTCAACGCCTTCCCGATCGACCGCGGCGGCTCCCGCAAGCACTCCGGCACCTCGCGCAAGCTGCTGCGGGCGGGCGTGCCGATCCTGGTGTTCCCCGAGGGGACGCGCCAGATCGACGGCAAGCTGGCCGACTTCAAGCCGGGTGCCGCGGCGCTCGCGATCGGGGTCGGGGTCCCCGTCGTCCCGGCCGCGATCATCGGCGCCCACGAGGCGATGCCCAAGGGGCGCAGCTGGCCGAAGAAGGGCCGGCCCCCGGTCAGGGTCGTGTTCGGCGAACCGATGATCTCCCAGGAGGACGAATCCGCAGTGGAGTTCTCCTCCCGGATCCGCGCCCGGGTCAAGAGCCTGTACGACGAGCATCACGACGAGGTCCTGGGCAGCGCTGTCCGGGACGAGGAGGAATCCGCATGAGCGATCGGCTGAGCGCACGCGAGGTCAAGCGGCACAAGTGGTGGGGCTGGGGCCTGGACGACATCGCCTTCCGCTACGACAACAAGCCCGCCTTCCCCGCGCTCGCCCGTGACAAGGTCGGTGTCGACCTGGACTCGAGGCGGCCGACGGAGCCCGTGCTGTCGGACTATGAGGTCCCCGCCGGGCGGCTCCCGGCGGATGCCCGCTCGCTGCTGACGGGTGTGGTCGGCGAGGAGAACGTGCTCGACGATGATGAGTACCGCGTCGTCCACTCCTTCGGCCGCTCCCTGCCGGACCTGTTCCGTGCTCGCAACGGCCACTTCGAGCGCCTGGTCGACGCGATCGTCTATCCCGCCTCCGAGGCGGATGTCGCCGCGATCCTGCAGATCGTGCTCGAGCAGGACCTGGTGCTGATCCCCTACGGCGGCGGCTCCTGCATCTCCGGCTCCGTCACCCCGGACGTCTCCGAGCAGCGCCCGATCCTCACCATGAACCTCGGCCGGCTGCGCGAGGTCATCGAGATCGACGACACCGCGGGCCTGGCCCGGGTGGAGGCCGGGGCGTACGGCCCGGATCTCGAGGAGCAGCTGAACGCGCTGGGCTGGACCGTCGGCCACTTCCCCGACTCCTTCACCTACTCCACCATCGGCGGCTGGGCGGCGACCCGCTCCTCGGGCATGCAGTCGGACAAGTACGGCGA
>JAAZLF010000107.1 GCA_012799425.1 Actinomycetales bacterium
CCACAGCGAGCGCACCAGCTCCTCGTTGCCGCCGATCCCCCCGGTGGCGACGACCACGGCCGCGGCGCGGTGCACGAACTCGCCCACCACCTCCCGGTTCGAGCCGACACCGCGCGGGCTGTGGTCCTCGGCCAGCACGCTCCCGCGGACGCCGGTCACGCGCCCGTCCTCGACCAGCAGCTCCTCGACGGCATGCCGGGTGCGCAGCTCGATGCGGCCCGCCTGCCGATGGGCGGCGAGCTTCTTCGCGAAGGGATCCACGATCCCCGGCCCGGTCCCCCACGTGATGTGGAAGCGGGGCACGGAGTTGCCATGCCCCTCAGCGAGGCCGTCGCCGCGCTCGGCCCAGCCCACCACCGGGAAGCTGCGATGGCCCAGGCGCCGCAGCCAGTCCCGCTTCTCCCCCGCCGCGAACTGCAGGTACGCCTCGGCCCAGCGGCGCGGCCAGTGGTCCTCGGGGGGGTCGAAGGCGGCCGAGCCCAGCCAGTCCTGGCGGGCCAGATCGAGGCTGTCGCGGATGCCCAGCCGGCGCTGCTCAGGCGAATCGATGAAGAACAGCCCGCCGAAGCTCCACCAGGCCTGTCCGCCGAGGTCCTGCTCGCCCTCGCGCTCGAGCAGCAGCACGCGCCGCCCGGCGTCGGCGATCTCCGTGGCGGCCACCAGCCCTGCCAGGCCGGCGCCGACGACGATCACCTCCGGACGGGGCGCGGCACTCATGTCAGCGCACCTGGATGCGGCGCACCCGCTCGAGGTGGTCGGTGCTGTTGACGCCGGACATGGTGCGGCTCTTCTGGCGGTTGTTGGTGCCGACCCGGCGATCCCCCTGCTTCAGGTTCCCGACGGAGACCTCGGTCTCCTTCTCGAAGTGGTGGCGCTTGTCGGTGTTGCGGTAGTAGCGGTAGATCCCGACGTACACCGCGATGAACACGGCCGGTCCGGCGAGGAAGGGGAAGGCGATGCCGGCGGCGCCGGAATCCGAATCGGCCAGCAGCACGGCGGTCGCCGGATCGGCAGCCAGCTCAGCGAACAGCGGGAGCATCGGATCCTCCTGGGATGCGGGGTACGGGGGTCGGGATCATCGTCGTCGGCCTCATCCCATCAGGAACCAGCCGAAGCCGACCACGGCCCCGATCACGGCGGCCACGGAGCCTGCCGCGCAGGCGACCGCGAAGATCTTCGGGTGCGAGACCGGCACCGAGCCCATGGTGGTGCCGTTGCGGGCGTTGACCGCGATGTAATGCGTCAGCGAGTCCTCGCCCTTCGCGGAGTCGGCGTAGCTGTACAGCCACACCGGTACGTACACCGAGACCCAGCGGGTGCCGCGCACGGCCACTCCCTCCTGCTCCCAGCGCACCCCGCGGTCGTAGCGGCCCAGGGTGGGGGTCGCCTTCGCACGGGCGATCGCCAGGAACTTGTCCTCCACCTGGTCGTCGATGTCGCGCACGTTCAGATCGCGGCGCTCGGAGGTGAAGTTCTTGAGGTAGTTCGAGTTGTAGGCGACCGCGTTCTCGGTGTCATACGGCTGGACCGCGTTGAGGATGTTGTTGGTGGCCTGCGAGTTGTCCCGCGCGCTGAACCGTTCGGCGGATTCGACGGCGAGATCGTCCACCAGCAGGTCGAAGGCCCGCTGGACGGAGTACACGTCCGCGTCGTAATACGTCTCGGTGACGTAGTTGTCCTTGCCCACCCTGCGCCGCACCGTGTACTGGCGGGTGGTGACCTCGCCGGTGCCCTGCAGCACGGCGTGCATGTTGCCGTCCACGACCATGTAGGGGATGTACACACCCATCACGTTGTCGGGGACGAACTCCTCTTTGAAGCGGGAGTGCGCGAACGCCTTGCGTTTGCCCGCGAACGCCTCGATCCGCTCGATCGCCTCCTCGCGCGTGAGGTGGAAGGGCAGCACGGCGTCCGGGATCGCACCGTTGGGGATCTGGGAGTTGATCGACAGGGTCTGGCGGCACCAGTGGCAGCGCGCCTGCAGCTGCTGCTCGACGTTGATGACCACCTCGGCGCCGCAGCCCTCGCACTTCAGGGTCATGGTGGTGACGTCGTCCTGGATGTCTGCGGTGCCGGAGGCCAGCGTGTGACCCCGCAGCTCCGAGATCGAGGTGTCCAGCCCGAACGCCTGCTCCGCGTTCTCCTCGTTCCAGGTGTGACGGCAGTACGCGCAGACCAGCGCCTTCGCGGTCAGCGAGTACTGGATGTCGGTGCCTCCGCAGCGGGGGCACTTGTTCAGTCCGTCGGTGCCGCTGGCGCTGGTGTCGATGATCCGGTCGGAGGAGTGCTTCCGCGCCGCCCGGGCGGCATCTGCGACGGCATCGTCCCCGAGCACCTGCGGGGGCGCGTCGGGCTGCTCCGCATCGGGAGTGGCCTGCCCGGGCGGGACCGGCCTGCCCGTCGGCGCGGGCGGGACCTGCCCGCCGGCGGGCTCACCGCGCCGGTCGGGCTGGTCCGGGCGCGCCCACTGCGGGCCCTGCGGGGGAACGCTCATCTCCGTTCAGCTCTCCGCTCAGAGACCGAGGGCGGCCTTCTTCGCCGCCTCGTAGTCCTCTTCCGTGATCAGGCCCTGCTCCAGCATCTGCTTGTACTGGGCGAGCTTTGCCACCGGATCGTCCTGCGCGGGCGCGGCCTGCTGCGGCTCGCCCTGCTGGGGCTGCGCCTGCTGGGGCGACGCCTGCTGCGGCGCACCCTGCTGGCCCGGCGGGGCCCACGGCTGGACCGGGTTGACCATGCCGCCAGCGGCGCCCATGCCCGCGCCGAACATCGCCAGGCCCGCACCGCCGCCGGTCTCACCGGCGGCCTGCACACCGCGTGCGGCGGCCTGGTTCATGAAGGACTGCGAGCGCGCGCCGGAGAGCGCATCGGCCTTCTGCACGTCTTTGAGGAGCTCACGGGTGTGCTTGTCGTACTCGATGGAGACGATCGCGGTCTTCACGATCGCGAGCCCGCGGTCGCTGGACCAGCGGTAGCCCTCCTCGACCGCGGCTGAGAGCGACTGGGCGAAGCCCACCGAGTCGCCCTGGATGCGGGAGATGCGATTGCCCTTGTCGGGATCGTTGGTGTAGCGGGAGAACGCCTGCGCGAGGGAGCCGACGACCTCGCGGAACAGCTGCCCGCCCGCGGCGTTGTCGACGTCGGCGAAGTCGAACACCGGGGCGTTCGCGGAGATGAAGGTCGCGGGCACGAAGTTGTGGACGAACAGCAGCGGGTCGATGATCCGCAGCGTGTACGAGCCGCGGCACACCGCACCCACCTGGGCGTTGAGATAGGCGTCGTCCCAGTAGATCTCCGACTGGGTGCCGAACTTGTTGTCCGGGATCTCCTTGAGGCTCACGTAGAAGGC
>JAAZLF010000108.1 GCA_012799425.1 Actinomycetales bacterium
CAGGGCGGGGCAGGCCAGGCCAGGGCGGGGCAGGGCAGGGCACGGCCCCTCAGGGCGCGGCCCCGGCCCGGCCCAGGCAGCGCGGCCCTGGCCACAGCCCGGGGCAGGCCCGTGGCCCGCGGGGCCCGCGCTCAGCTCACATCGAGTCCTGCCACGCCTGGTACAGCGCGGAGAAACGCCCCCCGGCGGCGACCAGCTCGGTGGGGGAGCCGTCCTCGACGACCTCGCCGCCGTGCACCACCAGCACCCGGTCCGCGATCATCACGGTGGTCAGGCGGTGGGCGATGATCAGCGAGGTGCGCCTGCCGAGCAGCTTCGTCAGCCCCTCCTGCACCATCCGCTCGGAGGGGATGTCCAGGGAGCTGGTGGCCTCGTCGAGGATCAGCACCCGCGGATCGGCGAGGAAGGCGCGCGCGAAGGAGATCAGCTGGCGCTGCCCTGCGCTGACCCGTCCGCCGCGCTTGCTCACGTCGGTGTCGTAGCCGTAGGGGAGCTTCTCTATGAACGAGTCCGCACCGATCGCGCGGGCGGCCGCCTCGATCTCCTCCCGGCTCGCACCGGGCTTGCCCAGGGCGATGTTGTCCGCCACGGTGCCGGAGAACAGGTACGCCTCCTGGGTCACCATCACGATGTTGCGGGTCAGGTCCGTCATCGAGATGTCCCGCAAGTCCACGCCGTCAAGCGTCACCGCGCCCTCGGTGGAGTCGTAGAAGCGGGCGATGAGCTTGGCGACGGTGGACTTGCCGGCACCGGTCTGGCCGACGAGGGCGACGGTCTGCCCGGCGGGGATGTGCAGGTTCATCGGCTGGAGCACCAGCGGGCCGTCCTCCGTATACCGGAAGGAGACGTCCTCGAAGTCGATCTGCCCGTCCGAGCTGGGCAGCGGAGTGGGAGTGCGGGCCTCCTTCACGTGCGGCTGCACCGCCAGGAGGTTCGCGATCTTCTCGAGCGCCGCCACCGCGGACTGGAAGGCGTTGTAGAAGTTCGCGATCTCATCGACCGGCTGGAAGAAGCGGCGCGAGTAGAGCACCAGTGCCACCAGCACGCCCACCTGGAGGTCTCCGCTGAACACGCGCAGGCCGCCCACCACGAGCACCGCGGCGATGGTGATGTTGGCGAGCACGCGCAGCGCCGGCTGGTAGATGCCGAAGACGTTGATCGAGCGCATCGAGGCGTCGCGGTAGTCCTGGGCGAGGCGGTCGAACTCCGCCTGGTTGCGCTCTTCCTTGCGGAAGGCCTTGACGGCGCGGATGCCGGCCATCGCCTCGACGAAGTGGACGATGAGCCGGGCGGAGTGGGTGCGGATCGCGCGGTACTCGATGCGGGAGCGCTTCTGGAACCAGACCGTCAGCGCCACGCAGGGGATCAGCATCAGCAGCATGACCAGGCCGGTCACCGGGTCCATGGTCACGATCAGCACGATCGTGAACACCATCGACAGCGAGGCGCCCACCATCACGTTCACGCCCGAGTCCAGCAGCTCGCGCAGCGCCTCCATGTCGGAGGTCTGGCGGGAGACGATGCGGCCCGAGGTGTACGACTCGTGGAACTCGAGGTCCTGCTTCTGGGTGAAGCGGAAGACCTTGCGGCGCAGGGCCAGCAGCATCCGCTGGCCCACCACCACCGACTGGCGCACGTACCCGTAGGTCAGCACGCCGCCGACGATCGCGGCGCCGACGGCCAGGCCTGCCGCTTGGTACGCGGGGCCGGGGTCGCCCGCCAGCAGAGAGGGCAGGCCGTGGTCGATGCCCCAGGCGATGATCGCGGGACCGGCCACGACGGCCAGCTGCGCGATGATCACCATGATCGCCATCAGCAGGAACTGGCGCTTGACCGGGGAGATCAGCTCTCCGAGCAGGGCGAAGGAGCGCTTGCGGGAGGCCTTGTTCTCGGCGTCGGTGTAGGTCTGGTGCTCCGGATCGTTCCGGTCCGGCTGCTGATTCGTGGCCGCAGGGGTGCTCATCGGCCCTCCTCCTGGATCGCACGGAGCTCGAGCTCGCCGGTGAGGGTCTCGATGTCCTGGTCGCGGCGCCGCTCCTCGGCCTGGTGGGCGATCACCCACCGGTACCGGGCCGAGTTCTCCATCAGCTCCGCATGGGTGCCGACGGCGACCACGCGCCCGCCCTCGAGCAGGGCGACGCGGTCCGCGAGCGCGACGGTCGAGGTGCGGTGGGCGACGATCAGCGTGGTGGTGCCCGCGAGCACCTCCCGCAGACGCCCGGTCACCGTCTCCTCGGTCTTGGTGTCCAGAGCCGAGAGCGGGTCGTCCAGCAGCAGCACCGCGGGCTTCGCGGCGATCGAACGGGCCAGGGCCAGGCGCTGCCGCTGGCCGCCGGAGAGGCTCATGCCCTCCTCGCCGATGCGGGTGTCCACACCCTCGGGCAAGTCGTAGGTGAAGGTCGCATCGGCGGTGCGCAGCGCGAGGTGCAGCAGCTCCTCGGCCTGCTCCGCGCTGAGGGAGGGATCCGCGCCCAGCAGCACGTTGTCGCGCACCGAATCGGAGAACAGGGTCGCGTCCTCGAAGGCTACGGCGGTCAGGGCTCGCAGATCCAGCAGGTCCATGTCGCGGATGTCGACGCCGTCGATCGTGATCCGGCCGCCGGTGACGTCGTATAGGCGCGGCACCAGCTGCAGCAGGGTCGATTTGCCGCTGCCGGTGACGCCCACCAGGGCCATCGTCTCGCCGGGACGGATCTCGAGGTCCACGCCGTCGATGACGTCCGGGACGTGCTCGGGGGCGTCCTCGTAGCGGAAGTGGACGCCTTCGAGGCGCACGGCGCCCGTCGCGGCCGCGCGGTCGATCGGTCGCGCGTGCGCGGGGGACGTGATGGTGTTGGCGGTGTCCATCACCTCGTAATGGCGGTCCAGGGCGGTGGTGGCGTTGACGGCCTGACCCAGCAGCATGCCGAGCATCCGCACCGGCCCGACCACGAGGGTGGCGGTGGCGAAGTAGGAGGCCAGCTGGCCGGTGGAGATCTGGCCGGAGGCGGTCAGGTGCAGGCCCACCAGCAGCGCCACACCGAGCGCGAGCTCGGGCAGCATGAACATGAACATGTCGAAGCGGGCGATCGCGGTGGCCTTGCGCACCTCGGTGCGGCGCAGCTCCTCGGCCTGCTCGGTGAATCCCTCGAGGGCCGACGGGCCGCGGCCGAAGGCCTTGAGCACGCGGATGCCCTGCACGGACTGCTCGATGGTGGTGGCCAGGTCGCCGTTCTGGTCCTGGGAGAGGCGCGAGAGCACCGAGAAGCTGCGGTTGAACCGGTAGGCGATGATCGTCACCGGCACGGCGGCGAGGAAGAAGATCAGCGCCAGGATCGCGGAGGAGCGGATCAGCAGCACCATGCCCACGGAGATGGTGACCACGTTGGTGACGGCCATGATCATGCCGAAGGCGATCCAGCGGCGGATCTGGTTGATGTCGCTCATCATCCGCGACAGCAGCTGGCCGGAGCCCCAGCCGTCGTGGAAGGAGACCGGCAGGTTCTGGACCTTCTCGTAGAAGTGGACGCGGATCTGCTTCTCGACGGTGGTCGAGGGGGCGACGGCGAAGGTGCGGCGCAGCCAGATCAGGGAGGCCTCGACCAGGCCGAGGGCGAGCACGATCGCGCCGCCGGTCCAGAGGGTTGCGGCGGTGGCGTCGGAGCCCAGTCGGTTGACGATGAACTCGAGGACCTGCGGGATCATCAGCGCGACGATCGACGCCGTCATGGCGCTGAGCAGGCCGAGGTAGAGGCGGAAGCGGATCGGACGGACCGTCTGCCAGAGACGGCGCATGGTGCCGAGCATGGGAAGAGAGAACCTCGGGGGACAGGGAGGCCCCGACGATCGGGGCCAGAGGCTTAGCCTAGTCAACTATCCCGACGATCGGAACCCGATAAGCGCATTCCTGCGGCGTGCGGTGAGGCTGCGTGCCCTGCTGGAGCTGCTGTTGCGCGGAGGATGTGGCGACGGCTGAGGCGGGCTGGGAGCTCGGACGAGCTCGGCGATCAGTCCTTGCGGTCGGCGGGTGACCAGTCGCTGTAGGCGGCGTCGGAGAGCAGCGCGGCGGCGCCGGCGGCCGCGGCGGTGACGGTGAGCACTGCGGGCCAGGGGCCTATCTTCTTCGCCAGCGGGTGGGAGAGGCCGAAGCCCACCACGTAGGTCGCACCGAGCACGGCGGTGGTGGCGGGGCCGCGGCGGGCCAGCCAGGTGCGTCCCGCGTAGAGCCCGGCCGCTGCGAGCACCACGCCGCCGAGCGGCCGGATGCCGGTCTCGCGAGCGGTCAGCCAGCCGCCGACCAGCCCGAGGGCCACGACGGGGGCGGTGTTCACGGACTCTGCGGGCTTGATCGACATGCTCATGGCATGAGCCTACGACGCCCTCGCTGGTGCCGTGCGGATCAGCGCACGACGGCCACGCCGTGCGCGGGCACCATGCCAGGGGCTGAGGGGCCGACGCCGTCGAGCATGTCCGCGCCGCTGACCGCGTCGAGCACCTCACCGGGGGCGGGACGGGCTTCGTCACCGAGGTTCAGCACCAGGGTGAGCGGCGCGGGAGCCTCGCCGTCGCTACCGTCCTCATCGCGGGGTGCCAGGACGATCTGCGCCCAGGTGTTCTCGAGCGAATCCTCGTCCACGTGCACCGAGGCGGTCGCCAGCCACGGCTCGCGGCGGCGCAGGGAGAACAGCCGCTGATGGACCTCGAGGATCCGCTCCCAGGCGTCGGGCTTCAGCAGGGCGAGGTGGTGCGGGCCTCCCGGGGCGCTGTCGGCGGAAGTCGCTGCGGAGACCACCTCGTCGGGGCTTCCCGGGAACCAGGGGCGGATCGCGTCGTCGCCGCCGGCGCGGTCCTCCTTGAGGGCGGCGGCACCGAACTCGTCCCCCGCATAGACGGCGGGGATGCCCGGCAGCAGGGCGAGCAGCGCGTATGCCGCCGCGAGGTCCCGGCCGTCGGTGAGCTGGGTGGCGATGCGGGTGGTGTCGTGGTTGCCGAGGAAGGTGAGCGGGTGCGTGCCGCCCTCGGCGTCGAGGAACTCCTGGTGGCGGCCCAGCGCGTGGGCGAGCTCGAACAGGTTCTGATCGTGCAGGCCGGACCAGATCGCCTTCCACAGCTCGTACTGGGTGATCGAGTCCGCGCCGGAGCTGGCGGCGAAGGCGGGGTAGTCGCCGTGGATGACCTCGCCGAGGATCCACGCCTCGGGGTGCGCGGCGCGGACCCGCTCGAGGATCGAGGCCCAGGCCTCGGCGCCCGCGGCGTACATCGCATCCAGTCGCCAGCCGTCGGCCCCGCGCTCGAGCCAGTGCCCCATGATCTCCACGACCCTGTCCTGCACCACGGCGTCCGCGAGGTTCAGCTCGATGAGGTCGTCGTTCCCCTCGAAGCCGTAGGGGCTGCCCTCCGACCAGCGGATCCGGGCGCCCTCCTCGGTGCCGGGGCCGGCGGCGATCGCGCGCCGCGCCACCGGGTGACGGTCCGAGACATGGTTGAACACTCCGTCGAGCACCACCCGGATCCCGCGCTCATGGCAGGCGGCGATCAAGGCGTCGACGTCACCCTCATCGCCGAGCCGCGGATCGAGGCGGCGATGGTCCAGGGTGTCGTAGCCGTGGGAGACGGAGTCGAAGATCGGATTCAGCAGCAGCACGTTCGCGCCCAGGCCCACCAGATGGTCGAGCCAGCCGTGCAGCCGCGGCAGGCGGTGGACCACGTTCTCCCCGTCGGCCCCGCCGTACCCTTCGCCGGTGAGATCCTCGCGCTGCCGCGGCGCACCGCAGAAGCCCAGCGGATAGACCTGCCAGCAGATAGCGTCACGGATCCAGGACGGGGCTGTCGCGGTAGTCATGGCGCCATCGTAGGCGCGGGAGTGTTCAATGGGCCCAGGACCTTGCCACTCGCGACCCAGGAGCGATCACCGATGATCCGCATGCGCACCGATTTCTTCGCCGAGTCCCTCGGGATGGGCACCTCGATGGTGGTGCTGATGCCGCAGGCCGCCGCCGGCATCGGAATGGGCGGGGCCGACGCCGCCGCGGGCGCGGGCGCGCCGGAGGGCGGGCCCGGGGTGCCCGTGCTCTACCTGCTGCACGGCTTGAGCGATGACTGCACCATCTGGGAGCGCCGCACCTCGATCGAG
>JAAZLF010000109.1 GCA_012799425.1 Actinomycetales bacterium
CGGCCTTCGGGGTCACGCCCATCATGCGCAGCACGAGGTTGCCGCAGGAGTTCAGCAGCCACAGCACCGGCTTGGCGAGGGTGACCACGCCCATCAGCATCGGCGCCAGCACCAGCGCCATCCGCTCCGGCCCGGCCAGGGCGATGTTCTTGGGCACCATCTCGCCGAACACGACGTGGAGATAGGTGACCAGGCCCAGGGCGATCACGAACGAGATCGGGTGCACGAGCGCGGCGGGCACGCCGATCGCCTCGAAGGGCACCTCGAGCAGGTGGGCGATCGCGGGCTCGGCGATGGCGCCGAGCGCGAGCGAGCACACGGTGATGCCCATCTGCGCGCCCGCCATCATCAGCGAGACCTGCTCCATCGCTCTGATGGTGACCTTCGCGGCCCACTTGCCCTCGAGCGCCTTGGGCTCGACGACCGAGCGGCGCGCCGAGATCAGCGCGAACTCCGCTCCCACGAAGAAGGCGTTGAGGATCAGCAGGACCAGGGTCAGGATGAGTCCGGTCGCAGTGCTCATCGGCTCTCCTCGCTCTCATCGTCCGGCGCGTCCTCGTCGTCCTCCGTGGCGACGGGCTCGACCTTCACGTGCACGGTCTCGATGCGCATGCCGTCCACCTCGGTGACCTCGATGTGCAGGCGCGCGGGCTCCTCGCCGGGGACCGGGTCGGTGTCCACCAGGACCTCGTCCCCGACCTCCGCGAGCCGGCCCAGCTCCATCGTGATCAGGCCGCCGAGGGTGTCGTAGTCCTCGTGCTCGGGGACGGTCACGCCGAGGCGCTCGCTGGCCTCGTCGGGCCGCATCCGGGCGTCGAGGTCCCAGGAGCCGTCGGCCTCCGGGGTGTCGTCCCTCTCCTCGTCGTGCTCGTCGCGCACCTCGCCGACGATCTCCTCGACGAGGTCCTCGAGGGTGATCAGCCCGGCGTGGTCGCCGAACTCGTCGACCACCACCGCCATCTGCAGGCCGCCACCGCGCAGGGTGTCCATCAGGTCGTCCAGCGGCACCGTGTCGGGCACGAAGGTCGCGGTCCCCATCACGGAGTCCACACGGGTGGTGGGGCGCTCCTCGAACGGCACGGCCAGGCCGTGCCGGATGTGGGCCACACCGGCGATCTCGTTCTCGTCATCCAGCACCGGGAAGCGCGAGTGGCCGGTGACGCGGGCCAGCTCGAGCAGGTCGGCGACGGACTGGTCGACCTCGAGGGAGTCCATCCGGCCGCGCGGGACCATCGCGTCGTGGGCGCGGCGGTCGCCGAAGGCGAGCGTGCGCTGAACCAGCGAGGCGGTCTCCTCGGCGAGGGCACCCTCATCGGCGGAGCGCTTGACCAGCACGGAGAGCTCGTCGGCGCTGCGGGCGGAGCTGAGCTCCTCCTGCGGCTCGACCCCGAGGGCTCGCACCACTGCGTTGGCATTGCCGTTGAACAGGCGGATCGGCAGGCCGAGCACCGTGGTGAACAGGCGCTGGAAGCCGACCACGTAGCGGGCGGTGCGCAGCGGCTCGGCGATCGCGAGGTTCTTGGGCACCAGCTCGCCGAAGATCATGGTGACGCCGGTCGCGAGCACCAGCGCGATGACCACGGAGACGGAGCGGGCGCCGACGGCACCCAGCCCCATGTCCATCAGGAGCGGGCTGACCAGCGCGGCGATCGCAGGTTCGGCGAGGAAGCCGATGCCGAGATTGGTGACGGTGATCCCCAGCTGTGCTCCGGAGAGCTGCGTGGAGAGGGTCTTCATACCCTGGAGCACCCCGACCGCCCGCTTGTCGCCGGAGGCGGCGGCCGCCTCCACGTCATTGCGGTTGGCGGTGATCAGGGCGAACTCTGCGGCGACGAATCCGCCGCAGGCGGCGACGAGCACGAGGCCGATCGCCAGAGAGACGAGGGGACCGATCAGGTCCATGGACGGATCCCCCCATGTGAAGTGTGTGTCTGCAGGCCCGAAGGCCTGGGACTGTCACTGGGGGCGTCGCTGGCGGCGCTCATGATCTCCTGGTGCTCCTCATGCCCCGCCCGGCGCTCGGAAGGGGAATGACGGAATGCTACAACCCGATTCCTGGGAGTGGGGACGAATGTGGAGCACCGCTCACCGGTGGTCGGCCCGCCGCTGCAGGAAGGCCGCGAGCGCTCGCAGCTCGACCTCATCCACGGCGTGGCCGAGGGCGGGACGGCGCTCCTCCTCGAGGCGGGTGTGCGCACCCATGAAGTCCCTGACCTGGGCCTCGGCCTCTTCGTCGAACAGGGGGTCCAGCCCGCCGTGCCCCCACAGCGCGGGCGGGCGCACCTCGGCGAGCGCGGCATCGCCGGGCATCGGCGCGGGGAAGGGCCGACCGGAGAGGTTCACGACGAAGTCCAGCGCATGCGCATCACGGCGCAGCAGCTGCAGGGACAGCAGGCCGCCCTGGGAGAAACCGATCGCACCGGCGACGGGACCGCTCTGGGCGGCGATCCACTCCTCGAGCGCCGCTGCGGAGGCGTTCACGCTCGCAGGATCCTGCGGGTCCACCGGCATCTCGAACCAGGCGTAGCCCTGCACGTAGCGGTAGATGCCGCGCAGGGAGGCGTAGGCGAAAACATCCGGCAGGTGCGGGACGAGGCCGGCGAGGTCGCCCTCGTGACTGCCCAGCCCGTGCAGCAGGATCACCAGCGGCTTGCCGGAATCGGCCGGTGTGGACCGCACCACGGCGTCGTCATCGATGTGCGGGGAGATCAGCTCGACCGGACCGTACTGGGAGGGGATCGTCATGCCTCGAGGGTAGTGCGTTCCCCTGGGCAGGGGCAGACCCGCAGGCTGCGCATCTGCGCTGGTCGGATGGACGATGTCCGACCGCCTGCGGGTCCGGGCAGCTCGGTGGTATTCGCTGCGGGTCCGAGGGGACGCCTCAGCGCCGAGCCACCTCACATGTCCGATAAGAATTCACTTCTCGGATCACCTCCTTCCCTGTGTCCCACCACCGTAGAACCGCCACACGGGAACGGCAACGGAATATCCACCGCCTGTCCAACCTATTGACACACGATAGATTCACACCGACGATCGATGCATGCTCTCTCGCCTCAGCGTCGACGTCCTGCGCATCCTGCTGTCCCTGTCCCTGCTCGCCACGGCCGCGCTGCAGGTACTGGTCCTGCCCTGGTTGTCCGGGGAGATGGCCGCCTCCCTGCCCGACGAGGCGCACATGCGCTGGCCGATCCTGGGCCTGGCGATAGCGGGCCTGCTGTGCGTCCAGGTCGCGATCGCGTGCACGCTGCGCCTGCTCGGCGTCACCCGCCGAGGCGAGGTGTTCTCCCCCTCGTCGTTGCGCTGGGTGGACGGGATCATCGGCGCATTCCTCGCCGCGAGCGGCGTCTGCGCAGGGACGCTGATCTACCAGTCCTTCACCGTCGGCGGCCCTCCGGCCTGGTCGCTGATGCTGATCCTCGGAGTGGTCACCGGTGTGGGCATGGGCCTGCTGATGGGGGTGATGCGCTCCCTGCTGGTGCAGGCCACGTCACTGCGTCAGGAGATGGAGGCGGTGATCTGATGCCGATCATCGTGCGGATCGATGTGGAGCTGGCGCGGCGGAAACTCTCGGTGGGCGAGTTCGCCGAGCGGGTGGGGATCTCTCCGGCGAACGTCGCGGTGCTGAAGAACGGGCGCGCCAAGGCGGTGCGCTTCAGCACGCTCGAAGCGATGTGCGAGGTGCTCCAGTGCCAGCCCGGAGACCTGCTGGAATGGGTCCCTGACGCAGAAGACGGCTGACGCTCACCCATGCCAGGATGGTGGCCGGCCACCGCCCCGCGCTCGATGAGGAGTACCTGTGCAGTCCGTCCTGACCGATTCCCTGGAGAAGGTGCTCGGCCCGACAGCGCCGCGTCCCGCTGCGCTGATCGGCGGCGCCCACGCCTCCGGCTTCCTCGGAGAGGTGCTGTCCGTGCAGGTCGCTCTCCGCCTCGACGAGGGCGAGGATCCCGGGACCGTCGGCCTCCGCCTCGCAGGGCCGCTCGCCGAGCGCGCCCAGGTCCATGCCGTGCGCCGCGTACCCGTGTCCCACCCCGCCCCCGAGAACCCTGACTCGCATTACCTCGTCACCGAACCGGGCGAGTACCCCGACCTGCTCGAGCCGCTGAACGGCGACACGGTGACCTTCGCCCGAGGCGTGTGGGAGGCACTGTGGATCGACGTGATCGGCGAGTCGGAAGCCGATGCGGGCGAGCACGAGCTGACGATCACCCTGACCAGCACCGACGGGCGGCAGCTCGCCGAGCACACGGCCCTCCTGCAGCTGCATCCCCACCGCCTGCCGCCGC
Organism: Actinomycetales bacterium; assembly: GCA_012799425.1. GTDB lineage: Bacteria > Actinomycetota > Actinomycetes > Actinomycetales > Dermabacteraceae > Brachybacterium. The sequence continues at coordinate 4,290 of JAAZLF010000109.1, forward strand.
TGAGCATCACCAACACGCACTGGTTCCACGCCGACAGCCTCTCGACCCACTACGGCGTCGAGGTGTTCTCCCCACAGCACTGGGAGCTGATCGAATCCTTCCTCGCCTCCGCGCGCGCGATGGATGTGAACTCGGTGCTCACCCCCACCTGGACCCCTCCGCTGGACACGGCCGAGGGCCACACCCGCCCGTTCGTGCAGCTGATCGGGATCCGCGAGGAGCAGGATGCCTACGCGTTCGACTTCTCGCTGCTGGACCGCTGGCTGGGGATCTGCCGGGACCTGGGATTCACCGGGATCGAGATCGCTCACCTGTTCACCCAGTGGGGCGCCGAGCACACGCCCGCGATACAGGTGGAGACCGCGGGCGGTCTCGAGCACCGCTTCGGCTGGCATGTCGCGGCGACCTCTCCCGAGTACCGCCGGCTGCTGGAGTCCCTGATCCCGGCCCTGCGCGACCATCTCGATCGGACCTGGGACGGGCAGGTGCTCTGGCACATCTCCGATGAGCCGCACGAGGACCATCTCCCGCAGTACCGGGCGGCGAAGGCACAGGTCGAGGACCTGCTCGACGGTGCGCAGGTGGTCGACGCGCTCAGCTCGCTCGAGTTCGCCGAGCAGGGCGTGGTGGACACCCCGATCGTGGCGACCGACCATGTCGGCCCGTTCCTCGAGGCGGGCCGGACACCGTGGGTGTACTACTGCGTGGGGCAGGCGCGGGACGTCGCCAACCGCTTCATCGCCCTGCCGTCGGTGCGCAGCCGGGTGCTGGGGCGGCAGCTGTTCGCGCACGGGGCCCCGGGGTTCCTGCACTGGGGGTACAACTTCTGGTGGTCGCAGTTCTCGCTGCGACCGATCGACCCGTTCGAGGACACCTGCGCGGGCGGCCCGTTCTTCGGCGGCGACGCCTTCGCCGTCTATCCGGGGCCCGACGGCACGCCCTGGCTCTCCCTGCGCCATCGGGTGCTCGCGCAGGCGATGGCCGATCACCGGGCGCTGACCTGGCTCGCCGGGCTCGCCGATCGCCCCAGCGCGATAGCGCTGGTCGACGAGGGCGGCACGCTGACCTACTCGTCGTTCTCGTACGACGTCGCCGAGCACCTGCGGGCCCGGCGCGCGGTCGACGAGCGGATCATCGCCGCCCTGGCCGGCTGAGCCTCAGACCTCCGGCAGCTCCTGCTCGGCGGTCTCGGCCTCCATGCGGTCCTGATCGCGGTTGCCCTGCTCCGCGGCGGTGACGTCGTCGCCGCCGCGGTCGCGGTCGCTGTCGAAGCCGTACCCGTCGGCGTTGCGGGAGTCCGGCCCCTCGGCGGCGACCCGGTCGGTCTCGAGGGCGTCATCGATGCTGACCTCTCCGGGGTCCTCGTCGGCACCGCGGGCGTACTCGTCCTCGCTGGTCGCGGCGATCCGGTCGAGCTCCGGGTCCTCTGCGGGGTTCTGCGGCTGTGTCACGGGGTCCTCCTCGGGGTCGGTCAGCTGAGGGCGTCGATGATCGCCGCGTTGAAGGCGTCGAGATCATCGGGGGTGCGGGAGGTGATGAGGCGGAAGCCGGCGGAGTCGTCGACCACCACCTCCTCGTCGGCCCATCGTCCGCCCGCGTTGACGAGGTCGGTGCGGATGGTGGGGACGGAGGTGAGCTCGCGGCCGTCGGCCAGGCCTGTCTCGACCAGCAGCCAGGGCGCGTGGCAGATCGCGGCGACCGGCTTGCCGTCGGCGGCGAAGGCGCGGGCGAGGAACTGCGCGGTCTCGTCGGCGCGCAGCGCGTCGGCGTTCAGGGTGCCGCCGGGCAGCACCAGGGCGTCGAAGTCCGCGGCCTTGACGGAGTCGTGGGTGGCGTCCACCGGGACCTCGGGACCGGGCTCGCGGTCGAGCTCGAGGGTCTTGACCACGCCCGTCTCGGGGGCGGCGACGGTGACGGTCGCACCGGCCTCGCGCAGTGCTCCCAGCGGGCTGCGGATCTCGTCGGTCTCCGTGCCGAAGTTGCTGCTCAGCAGGAGGATCTTGCGTCCTTCGAGGGTGTTGTCCATGACTTCTCCTCACGTCGGGGCGTCCGTGCGGCGACCGTATCACCGCCCTTGCGCGTCTCCCCGACCGATCGGACGCCGGCAGGCGACATGCTGCCTCAGGTGCCGCAGAAGGTCAGGAAGCCCTCGCCGCCGTCCCCCGGGCCCTCCAGGTGCGTGAGCTCCGGCCGTCGCTCGAAGGGCCGACGGACCGCCCCCAGCATCTGCCGCACGGGCTCGAGGTCTCCCAGATGCGCGGCGCGCAGCGCCTCCTCCAGGTGCATGTTGCGGGGAACGAGGAGAGGGTTGACCGGCTCGTCGATCCGCCCACCCCCG
>JAAZLF010000110.1 GCA_012799425.1 Actinomycetales bacterium
CCCGCGGCGACCGCGGCCCGCGCGGAACGGCGCAGGTTCGCGTCGTCGAAGTTCGCCAGCCGGTGCGCGGTCGCCTTCACCTCGCGCTTGGTGCGTCGCTCCTCCCAGCTCTTGACGGTCTCGTGCGCTCCCATGCGGGTCAGCAGCATCGAGATGGCATCCCCGTCGCGCAGGACCACGCGATCGGTGCCGCGCGCCTCGCGCGCCTTCGAGGCCACCCCCAGCCGGCGTGCGGCGCCCACCATCGCCAGCGCGACCTCCGGGCCGGGGCACGACAGCTCGAGCGCCGAGGAGCGCCCGGGCTCCGTGAGCATCCCCCGCGCCAGGAAGGCGCCGCGCCATGCGGCCTCGGCGTCGATCGTCGCGCCCCCGACGACGAACGGCGGCATCCCCCGCACCGGCCGCCCCCGGGCATCGAGCAGCCCGGTCTGGCGCGCGAGCATCCCGCCCTCGCGCTCGACCCGCACGATGTACCGCGTCGTGCGGCGGATGCCGGACGGGGCGAGGATCGCGAGATCCGCCCTGTGCCCGTACATGTCCGCGATGATCGCGGACAGCCGGCGCGCCACGGCGGCGGAGTCCAGCTCCGCCTCGACCACGACCCGACCGGCCACCAGATGCAGGCCTCCGGCGAAGCGCAGCATCGCCGCGGCCTCGGCCTTGCGCGCGGAGGGCCGGGTCACCTCGAGGTGGCTCAGCTCCTCCTTCGCCTCACCCGTCAGAGCCATGCAAGTCCTCCTCGGTGGTGGGAGCGGATGCTCCCGACGTTCGGTGCTGTGTGCCCCCATGCTCGGCATGCGCGGGCTCGACATCGCCGTAGGCGTCGTCGAAGAGATCACGGTACGCGGCCGCGAGCCGGACGGGGTCGTGATGCGGTGTACCGTCCCCCACGCTCACCTGCCGCAGCAGCGTGCGGATGCCGCGCGACTGCGCCTCCTCGGCGAGCTCGAGAGCATCGCCCAGCGTGGTCGGGTCCGCGAGCAGGGCGTCGAAGCGGCAGTCCTGCGCCCGTTCCAGGAGCACGTCGAGCATGTCCAGGCTCGTCATCCCCTCCGCCTCCTGCGCGCCGACGGACAGGTTCGTGGTGATGCAGCGCCGGGCGGGGCTGGTGCGGATCGCCTCGGCGATCTCGGGGATCATCAGGTGCGGCAGCACGGAGGTGTACCAGGACCCGGGACCGACGATGATCCAGTCCGCACGCCCCAGGGCATCGATGACGTCCTGCGGGACCTTCGGCCGCGCGGGGATCAGCCGTACGCTCTCGACGCGCCCCTCGGCGGTCGCGACCTGCCACTGGCCCGAGACGGTCCGTCTGCGACCGTCGGCGCCGCGCACCTGCGCCTCGATGTCGAGGGGCTCGAGAGCCATCGGCAGCACGCGACCGCGAGCCCCGAGCAGCTCCGCCATCTGGTCGAGGCCCTCGATGGGATCCTCGAGGATCTGCCACAGCGCGACGATCAGCAGATTGCCCAGTGCGTGGCCGTCCAGGTCCCCGTCGGTGGAGAAGCGATGCTGGATGACGTCGCCCCAGATCGATCCCCAGTCGGAGTCCTCGCACAGCGCCGCCAGCGCCATCCGCAGGTCTCCCGGCGGCAGCACCGGCATCTCGGTGCGCAGGCGGCCGGAGGAGCCCCCGTTGTCGGCGACAGTCACCACGGCGGTGATGTCATCGGCGAGCAGGCGCAGCGCGCGCAGGTTGGCGGCCAGCCCGTGACCCCCGCCGAGGGCGACCACGCGCAGCGGACGCTGAGGATCGTCGCGCCGTCCTCGGCGCGCTCTGGTGGACAGATCGGCTCCGCGCAGCCGGTAGCCGCGGGAGCGGGGCGCGATGCTCATTCCCGCCCCAGATCGCGGTGACGGATCCGCACCGGATGCCCGATGCGGCGCAGCTCGTCCCCGATCTTCTCCGAGACGGCCACCGAACGGTGCTTGCCGCCGGTGCAGCCGATGGCGAGGGTGGTGAAGTGCTTGTTCTCGGAGCTGTAGCCGCGCAGCACCGGGGCGATCATCTCCAGGTAGCGGTCCACGAACTCTCCCGCGTTGGCGTCCCCGAGCACGTACTCCGAGACCTCCGGGTCCGTCCCCCGTTTCGGTTTCAGCTCGGGGATCCAGTACGGGTTGGGGATGAAGCGCACGTCGCTGACGTGATCGGCCTCGAGGGGGATCCCGTATTTGAAGCCGAACGAGAGCAGCGTGACGGTGAGGCGCTGCTCCTCGTCCGTGCCGAACACGGTGCGCATCTTCATCGTCAGCTGGTGCACGTTCAGCGGCGAGGTGTCGATGACGAGATCGGCCATCCGCCGGTACGGCGCGAGCATCTCGCGTTCGCGTCGGATGCCCTCGAGCACGCCCTCCTCCCCCTGCAGAGGGTGGGGCCTGCGCACCGAGTCGAAGCGCCGCACCAGCGTCGGCTCGTCTGCGGTGAGGAAGAGCAGCCGCAGGCGGATGTCGGCCCTGCGCAGGTCCGCCACCACGTCGGAGAGCTCGTTGAAGAAGGGGCCCGAGCGGGGATCGACCACGACCGCGAAACGGTTCTCGCGGCCCACCGCTGAAGCGCGCAGCTCGTAGAGGGTCCAGATCAGCTGGGGCGCGATGTTGTAGACGACGTACCAGCCCATGTCCTCCAGAGCGTGGGCCGCGGTCTCCCGGCCGGCGCCGGCGAGACCCGTGATGATCACGACGTCCCCCCTGGTGTCGGTGGCGGGGGGCAGTGAGGGCTCCTCGGTCACGAGCGCTCCTTCCGGGTCGGCGGGCTGGGCGGAGGAGACCGGTCAGCGATCGAGGATCTCGCCGGTCGCCATGTCCACGGCGACCGCGAGCTCGCCGTCCCCGTCGACGGCCTGGGTGTCGTCCCCCTGCTCGGATCGTAGCGCGGCGACGATATGCGCGGCCAACGCAGGTCCGATCCCCTCGACCTCGACGAGCTCCTCCTCGCTCGCAGCACGGATCGCCGAGACCGTCACGAAGCGGTCCAGCAGCGCACGCCGACGGGCCGGCCCCAGCCCGGGGATGCCGTCCAGAGCACTGGCCTGCATCGCGCGGCCCCGCTTGGAGCGGTGGTACGCGATCGCGAACCGGTGCGCCTCATCCCGCAGGCGCTGGACGAGGAACAGCGCCTCGCTGGTGCGCTGCAGGATCACCGGGTAGTCGTCGCCGGGCAGCCAGATCTCCTCGAGCCGCTTGGCGATGCCCGCCAGCGCGATATCGGTGATGCCCAGGTCATCGAAGGCGCGCTGCGCCGCAGCGACCTGGGGAGGCCCTCCGTCCACCAGGATCAGCGAGGGCGGGTACGCGAAACGGCGCCGGTCCTCGTCACGCTGCTCAGGCGGATCGAGGTGGTGCTTGAGGCGGCGGGAGATGACGTCGTACATCGAGGCGGTGTCATCACGGGCGGCCGCACCGCTGACCGAGTAGCGGCGGTACTCGCTCTTCTTGGGCAGACCGTCCTCGAAGACCACCTGCGAGCCGACCACGTTGGTGCCGTGCGAGTGGGAGATGTCGAAGCATTCGATCCGCAGCGGCGGCTCGGCCAGGTCCAGCGCCGCGCCGAGGTCCTCGAGCGCCTTGGTGCGGGCGGTGAGGTCGCCGGTGCGCTTGAGACGGTGCAGCCGCAGCGCCTCGGTCGCGTTCTCCCCCACCGTGGCGAGCAGGTCCTTCTTCTCGCCGCGCTGAGGAACGCGCAGATCGACCGCTCGTCCCATCAGCTGCTGGACCTGCTCGCGGTTCGTGGGCAGGATCGGCACCAGCACCTCCTTGGGCGCGGTGCCCTCGGAGTAGAGGGTGGTCAGAGCGCGTTCGATGAGATCCGGTGCGGTCGAGTCGTCGAGGATCTCGGCGGTCCAGCCGCGCTGCCCGCGGATCCGGCCGCCGCGCACGTGGAAGACCTGCACCGACGCCTCGAGCTGGTCCTGTGCCAGGCCGATGAGGTCTGCGTCGGTGGCGTCGGAGAGCACCACCGAGTTCTTCTCCATGATCTTGTTCAGCGCCTGCAGGTCATCGCGCAGGCCCGCGGCGGTCTCGTAGTCCATCGCCGCGGCCGCCTCGCGCATCTGCTGCTCGATGCGGCGGGTGTAGGTGGCGGTGTTGCCGGCCATGAAGTCGGCGAACTGCTCGGCGAGGCGACGGTGCTCGTCCTCGCTGATGTCCCCCACGCAGGGAGCGGCGCATTTGCCGATGAACCCGAGCAGGCAGGGGCGGCCGGAGCGCTCCGCGCGGCGGTACACGCC
>JAAZLF010000111.1 GCA_012799425.1 Actinomycetales bacterium
CCTTGGAGGTGCCGGTGACGTCGACCTTCTCGCCGGGCTCGAAGATCTCGACCTTGACTACGTCCTCTTCGGGCGCGTAGTCGCGGAACTCGACCAGGTGACGCTGGGGAGCCACGCCGGCACGCTTGAAGTGCCCGAGCGTCGGCTTGTTCACCCGCTTCTCCTGGAGCTCGTGCCAGCCGAGCTGGACGGCTGAGTAGCCGTCGGTGGCTGGTTCTTTGCGTTGCACCACGGGGCAGGGCCCGGCGAGGACGACGGTCACCGGCACAAGCCGGTCGTCTTTCCACACCTGGGTCATGCCCACCTTGGTGCCGAGGATGCCTTTCACTCTTACCGGCCTCCGACCGTCTTGATCTCGATGTCGACCCCGGTGGGGAGGTCGAGGTGCATCAGGGAGTCGATGGTGCTCTTGGTGGGCGACTTGATGTCGATCAGCCGGTTGTGCGTGCGGTTCTCGAAGTGCTCACGGCTGTCCTTGTCCGTGAACGGGCTGCGCAGCACGCAGAAGCGGCGGATGCGGGTGGGCAGCGGCACGGGGCCGGCCACGGTGGCGCCGGTGCGCCTCACGGTCTCGACGATCTTGGTCGCCGAGCTGTCGAGGCTGCGGTGGTCGAACGCCTTCAGCTTGATGCGGATCTTCGGTGCTGCCATGGTTACTTCGTCACGGCGGTCACGACGCCCGCGCCCACCGTACGGCCGCCCTCGCGGATCGCGAAGCGCAGCCCCTCCTCCATGGCGATCGGCTTGATCAGCTCGACGCTGAGCTCCACGTTGTCGCCCGGCATCACCATCTCCACGCCGTCCGGCAGCGTCACGACACCCGTGACGTCGGTGGTACGGAAGTAGAACTGCGGGCGGTAACCGGTGAAGAAGGCGCTGTGGCGACCGCCCTCCTCCTTCTTCAGGATGTACACGCTGCCCTTGAAGCCGGTGTGCGGGGTGATGGAGCCCGGCTTGGCCAGCACCTGGCCGCGCTCGATGTCCTCGCGCCCCACGCCGCGCAGCAGCACGCCCACGTTGTCGCCGGCCATGCCCGAGTCGAGGGTCTTGCGGTGCATCTCGACGCCCGTCACCACGCTCTTACGGGTGTCGGTGAGGCCCACGATCTCGACCTCGTCGCCGGTCTTGACGACGCCGCGCTCGATGCGCCCGGTGGCCACGGTGCCGCGGCCGGTGATGGTGAACACGTCCTCGACGGGCATCAGGAACGCCTTGTCGACGTCGCGCTCGGGCGTGGGGATGTACGCGTCCACCGCGTCGAGCAGCTCCCAGATGCGGTCGACCCACTCGTTCTCGCCGCGCTGGGTCTGCGGGTTGGCCTGGAGGGCTTCCAGCGCCTTGAGCGAGGAGCCGGAGACGACCGGGATGTCGTCGCCGGGGAACTCGTACGACGACAGCAGCTCGCGGACCTCCATCTCGACGAGCTCGAGGAGCTCCTCGTCCTCCACCATGTCGACCTTGTTGAGGTACACCACGATGTAGGGAACGCCCACCTGGCGCGCCAGCAGGATGTGCTCGCGGGTCTGGGGCATGGGGCCGTCGGCCGCGCTCACCACCAGGATGGCGCCGTCCATCTGCGCCGCGCCCGTGATCATGTTCTTCACGTAGTCGGCGTGGCCGGGGCAGTCGACGTGCGCGTAGTGACGCTTGTCGGTCTCGTACTCGATGTGCGAGACGTTGATCGTGATGCCGCGCTGCTTCTCCTCGGGCGCGTTATCGATCGTGTCGAAGTCGCGCGCCTGGTTGAGCTCGGGGAACTTGTCGTACAGGACCTTCGAGATCGCAGCGCTCAGCGTGGTCTTGCCGTGGTCGACGTGACCGATGGTGCCGATGTTGACGTGCGGCTTGGTCCGCTCGAACTTGGCCTTCGCCATGATGGTGTCCTCCTAGGACTTCTAATCGTGGTACTTCTGGATCGGGATCGGAGCCTGCCTCGACGAGGCGGGTGTCCGACGGGAATGCGGGGGGAGCAGGAGAAGGAGCCTACCTGCTTCCCCCGACTCCTCACTCGCCCCGGGTCTTCGCGACGATCTCCTCGGCAATGCTGCCGGGGACCTCCGCGTAGCTGTCGAACTGCATGGTGTACATCGCACGGCCCTGGGTCTTGGACCGCAGGTCGCCGACGTAGCCGAACATCTCCGACAGCGGGACGAGAGCACGGACGATCTTGACCCCGCTCGCGTCCTCCATCGACTGCACCTGACCTCGCCTGGAGTTCAGGTCGCCGATGACATCTCCCATGTACTCCTCAGGAGTACGGACCTCGACGTCCATGAGCGGCTCGAGGATGATCGGCTGCGCCTTGCGCAGGGCCTCCTTGGCCGCCATGGAGCCGGCGATCTTGAAGGCCATCTCCGAGGAGTCGACGTCGTGGAATGCGCCGTCGAGCAGGGAGGCCTTCACGTTCACGACCGGGTAGCCGGCGATGATGCCGCCCTCGAGGGCATCCTGGATGCCCGCGTCCACGCTCGGGATGTACTCGCGCGGGATGCGGCCGCCGGTGACCTTGTTCTCGAACTCGTAGAACACGCCGTCCTCGGCATCGGTCAGCGGGCCGAAGGTGATCTGGACCTTCGCGAACTGGCCGGAGCCGCCGGTCTGCTTCTTGTGGGTGAAGTCGTACTTGTCCACCACGCGCTTGATCGTCTCGCGATAGGCCACCTGCGGCTTGCCGATGTTGGCCTCGACGTTGAACTCGCGCTTCATGCGATCCACGAGGACGTCGAGGTGCAGCTCGCCCATGCCCTTGATGA
>JAAZLF010000112.1 GCA_012799425.1 Actinomycetales bacterium
CCGTGCCCTGCTGCGGCTGATCACGGCCGCGCAGGACCCACGCCTCTGATCATCCTCTGCGTGCTCTCGCGGACCGGCTCCGTCGCCGGCCCTGCGGGGGCACGCAGAGCTGTCTCCGGGCCCGCACAGTCGGCGCCGTCCAGCGATGGACGTCGGCCCGGCAGGACCCCCGCCCGCGACACGACGCCGGCCCGGCAGGATTCGCGCCTGCGCCGGCGCAGGCACCCTCCCTGCGCCGCGCCTACGCTGTGGCCATGACGATCGACGTGCTGCTGTCCGGCTTCTCCCCCTTCGCCGCGGCGGCGGAGAACGAGTCGCGGGAGGCCGTCACACTGGCGGCGCCGAGGCTGCGGGAGCGGGGGCTCACCGTGGTCGATCTCGAGCTGCCGGTCGAGTTCGGCCGCGCCGGGGAGCTGCTGGCCGACGCGCTCCGTGCGCATCGGCCCCGTCTGGTGGTCGCGACGGGCCTGGCCGCGGGCCGCACAGGCATCACGCCGGAGCGGGTCGCGGTGAATGTGCGCGATGCCCGCATCCCCGACAACGCCGGGGCGAGTCCCGTCGACGTCCCGGTGGTGCCCGGCGGCCCCGTCGGATACTTCTCGAGCCTGCCGATCAAGGCGATGGTGGCTGCGCTCGATGAAGAGGGCGTGCCCGGCTCGGTCTCGCAGACGGCCGGGACCTATGTGTGCAACGACGTGTTCTTCCAGCTGCAGCACCTGCTGGCCACCGACCCTTCGCTGGAGGGGGCCCGGGGCGGGTTCGTCCACGTGCCCTCGCGCGACGTCGTCGGCCCTGCGGCAGTCGCCCGCGCCCTGGTGCGGATGATCAAGGTCGCACTGGGAACCGAGGTGGACGCCCCTCTCGCGGGCGGCGCGGAGCACTGAGCGGCGTTCTGTCCACCGGGCGGGGTCGGTGGGGATCACGGGGCTGCGTCCACTGCCGCGCGATGTGCACAGCTGGTGCACGACGGGATGGGTGGGCCCGAATACACCGCCTTTCCACAGCCCAGAGCGAGTTATCCACATAGTTCTCCACATGCGTGGACGAATGACAGACATGTAGTTCCGCAGGTACGACGTCTTCGCCGGGCGTGTCGCCGCCGCCCTGCTCCGCGCTGGGAGCTTCCGGCGACACGACCAGCCCGGCGCTCGACCCTCATCACAGAGATCAGCATCGTTGCAGGTCATTGCCTTGGCACCGAAAGTCGGAAAGCTCACTACCTTGACGTCGAGAGACGTTTGCGCAGGCTGCACGGTCGCGTGGGCCCACCGGGGAGCGTGGGGGGCGGGAAGAGGCCCCAGTCGCTCTCCCCACCGTCCGTCCACAACGAAGCCACGGTTATCCACAGCAAGGTCGTGTAATCCCCATCCGGGCCACGAGTTATCCCCAGCGCCGTCCACATCTGGGGAAAACCACACTCATGTAGTTCCCCGCAGACGGCGCAGCACGCCCGGGAACGAGGTATACGGAGGCGAGGTATACGAGGCATCGGGAGGAGACATGGGGACAGCAGCTAGCCGACCGAGGCGGAGCGGCACGCTCCAGGTGGCGCATGGCACGGCCGGAGCGCCCACCGACGGCGACGGGCCGGGGCAGCCCTGCAGCAGCCGCCCCGGCCCGTCGTGTGGGAGGTGCCCGCGTCCCTGCGCGGGCGCTGCCCTCACATCGCCATGACCAGCATCGTCTTCACGACGATCAGCACCACCAGCAGCAGCGCCGCCGCCCCGACCACTCCGGCATGCAGCATCGCCGAGACTCGGGCCAGGGCCTGCCGGTCCGCGCCGGGCGCGGCCTTGGGACGCAGGGCGAACATCGCCGCGGTCACCGCCGCCCCGAGCACCAGACCGCCCAGGTGCCCCTGCCAGGAGATCCCGGGGATCGTGAAGGTGAGCACCAGGTTCAGGCCGATCAGCACGAGGATCTGCGCGGTCTGCCCGCCGAGCTGACGGTTGACGATGAACATCGCCGCGAACAGTCCGAACACGCCGCCGCTCGCGCCGAGGGTGCCGGAGAGCCAGGCGGACTGCAGCGGATCGGCGATCAGATAGATGGCGGTGTGCCCGCCCAGCACCGAGAGCAGGTAGATCGCGCTGTAGCGGACATGGCCGAGCATCCGTTCGAGGTGCTGGCCGACGATCCACAGCGCGTACATGTTCAGCAGCAGGTGCAGGATCCCGCCGTGCAGGAACCCGGCGCTGAAGAACGTCCAGGGCATCACCACGGCCCGGACCGGCACGAACAGACCCAGCTGGACCACGATCTGCGGCGCCACCATCTGGCCGACATAGGCCAGCACGTTCAGCGCGATCAGCGTGTAGGTCACGTACGGGGTGCTCTGCCCCATCCGGCCGCCCATCGCGTTGCGCGGACGGGTCGAGGCCTGCTGGCGGGACACCTCCCGCTCGCAGTCGGTGCAGAGCACACCCACCGGAGTGGGGCGCTGGCAGTCCGGGCAGGCCGGGCGGTCGCAGCGCTTGCAGCGCACGTAGCTCACCCGGTCCGGATGGCGCGGGCAGACCGGCTGTCCCTGCGGCTCCGGGGAGTTGTCGGCGCTGTAGCCGTAACTGGGTCGATCCATGCCGACCATTCCACCACGCGCGGCTGTGCCGGAGCCGAGGGCTCCCGGGACGTGCGGATGAGGGTGCACTCCCGCTCGGACCTCGGCCTGCTCGACTCGGGCCTCGGCCTGCTCGACCAAGGACCCGGGGTCGCGCGGGCCAGGGCTTCCGGACGGCACGGGCCGGAGCCCCCGCGCCCACGCGGCCCCGGCCCGCCCCGCCGCGCCACCCCACCGCGCCGCGCCCCGCCGCGCCCCACGAGGTGGAGCCGAGGATCGATCAAAAGGTTGATCCGCTCGCGAGGCGCTCTCCATAGCGTGGAAACCACCCGATCCCGGGACCGAATTCCGGCCGCCACCAGCGGTCTTCTCGCGAAGGAACCTCAGTGACTGCACCCACGCCCTCCCCGCCGCGCCGCCTTGAGACGGGCTCTGCCGGGCCCGTCGGCCGCGCCGCGGCCCGCCTCGCCTCGCTCCTGACCGGCCGACGCTCAGCCTGGGCCGTGCTCGGCGTGTTCGTGGTGCTGCTGCTGGCCGTGATGGGTGGGATGCGCGGGGCCGGACCGGTCGCCGGGATGGACGCCCTGCCGGAGGGCTCGGAGTCCTCCCGTGCCGCCGCGATCGCAGACTCCATGGAGGGCGGCCGCTACCAGCCGGTGTTCGCCGTGGTCACCCGCGCCGACGGCGACACCCTGACCGCGCAGGACATCGCCGCCATCGAGACGCTGCGCACGCACCTGGGCGAGGCCGCCGGCCGCGACGCCGTCGGCCCCATGCCCTCCGCGGACGGCGCCGCGGATCTGGTGATGACCACCGTCGACTCCGAGGCCGATGCCGAGACGATCGACGCGACCATCGCCGAGCTGCGCGCCACGGCCGACGCCTCCGTCCCCGCGGAGCTCTCCGTCTCCGTCACCGGGGGCCCGGCCGTCTCCTCCGACATCCGCGGCGCCTTCGCCGGCGCGGACTTCACCCTGCTGGCCGTCACCATCGCCGTGGTCGCGGTGCTGCTCCTGCTGACGTACCGCTCCCCCGTGCTGTGGCTGCTGCCGCTGGCGGTGGTGGCGCTGGCCGACCGCGCCTCCGCCGCGGTCACCGACACCCTCGGCGAGCAGCTCTCCCTCTCCTTCGACGCCGGCGTGATCAGCGTGCTCGTGTTCGGTGCGGGCACCAACTACGCCCTGTTGCTGATCTCCCGCTACCGCGAGGAGCTGCACCGCAGCACTGACCATCGTGCCGCGCTGGCCACCGCCTGGACCCGCACCGCTCCCGCGATCATCGCCTCGAACGTGACGGTGGTGCTCGCGCTGATGACCCTGCTCGCGGCGGTCATGCCGGCCACCCGTGGTCTGGGGGTCGCCGCTGCGGCCGGTCTGCTGATCGCCCTGGTCGCGGTGCTGTTCCCGCTGACCGCCCTGCTGGCGGTGGTCGGCCGGCGGGTGTTCTGGCCCTTCGTGCCCCGTGCCGGGGCCGGCGGCGCCCGCCGCGACGAGTCCGAGCACGGTCCCTTCGCGGTCGTGGCCCGCACCGTCATCCGCCGGCCCGTCGTCTCCGTGGTGGTCTCGCTGCTGCTGATGGGCGTGCTGGCCACCGGTCTGCTCGGCACGCGGGTGGGCCTGGCGCAGGACGAGCAGTTCGCCTCCGCCAACGAGTCCTCCGCCGGTTTCGCGGCGATGGCCGAGCACTACGGCGCCGGCGAGAGCGCCCCGCACGAGATCGTGGTGCGCGAGGGCGCTGCCGAAGCCGCGGTCGAGACAGCCCAGTCCGTGCCCGGCATCGACCGCTCCTCGATCACCGGCACCGCGCCCGGCGGCTGGGCCGTGCTCTCCGCCGTCGGCACGGCCCAGCCGGAATCGCCGGAGGCCATCGATGAGGTGGAAGGGCTGCGCGAGCACCTGGGTGCTCTGACCGGGGCGGACGCCCTGGTGGGCGGCACCACCGCGAGTGCGATGGACGTCCGCGCCGATTCCATGCGCGACCTGCTCGTGGTCGCACCGATGATCCTCGGGGTGGTGCTGCTGGTGCTGATCGTGCTGCTGCGCGCCGTCCTCGCCCCGCTGGTGCTGCTGAGCGTGAACATCGCCAGCTCCGTCGCCGCGATCGGGCTGGGGCTGTGGGTCGGCGAGCTGCTGTTCGACATCCCCGCGCTGGATGTGACGGTGCCGCTGATGGCCTTCCTGTTCCTGGTGGCGCTCGGCGTGGACTACACGATCTTCCTGGTCCACCGCGCCCGCCACGAGGCCGCCGAGCACGGCACCGTGCACGGCATGGTGCGGGCCGTCGGCTCCACCGGCGTGGTGATCACCAGCGCGGGCGTGGTGCTCGCCGCCGTGTTCGCGGCGCTCGGAGTGCTGCCCCTGGTGGTGCTGGGCCAGCTGGGCCTCATCGTGGGCCTGGGCGTGCTGCTGGACACCCTGCTGGTGCGCACCGTGCTGGTGCCGGCGCTGTTCGCCCTGATCGGGGACCGCATGTGGTGGCCCGCGCGCCCCGTCCCCGCCGGCGCGGCGAGCTCCAGGAGCGCCTGACTCCTCGGGCCGGGCGGGACTGCTCACGATCACTCTCGCGAACAGTCGTCGAAAAGGTATTCTGGCCTGCGACCCCACCCTCGACGAAAGCACTCCATGACGCCCCGACGCTCGTTCTCCGCGCCGCTGGCCGGCACCGCCCTGGCACGCCGCGGTGTGCTCCTCTTCGGCCCCGCCCTGCTCCTGGCCGGCTGCGGGATGCTTCCCTCCCGGCCGGAGGACGAGCCCTCCGCGGGCGGCGGCCCGGAGGGCGAGGCCGCGGAGCTCGAGGGCGCGACCGAGCCCGACGAGGAGGCCGCACCGCCGCCCAGCACCTCCGCCACCGTCGACTTCGACGTGATCGAGGTGGAGGACGAGATCACCGCGGGCGGGCTGATGTCCCGCACCACCGATTCCGAGACGTTCATCCACCCGCTCGCCGAGGCGACGATGGTCGCCACGACGTTGCTCGACAGCCTCACCGCTGAGCAGTTCACGGCGCTGACCGGGGAGGACGTGCCCGAGGTCGACGACCCGGACCCGGGGGCCGAGGGGGACGAGGGGGAGCAGTTCGCCACCGTGGTCCTGCCAGGGCAGCTGAAGAAGTTCCTGCTCACCGCGTGGGAGTCGACCGATCCGGAGTGGGCTCCGAAGGCCAACTCCAGCAATCGCACGAGCCTGAACATCACCTACGGCGGGAACCAGGCGCTGCGCATCGACACCCCCGACAGCGGCGACGCCGAGCGCAGCGGCACCGTTCTCGCGATCGTCGACGCGACCCCCGACGCCGGGGCCGTCGCCCTCCGCGCCGAGACGGATGACGGCGTCCACGAGCTGTCCCTCGTCGACGGCTCCCTCCTGACCACTCCGGCCCCGCGGCTGTACAAGGGGCTCGACGTGGAAGTCTCCGACGCGACCGTCCTGGACACGACGGTCCCCGACGGCTTCGGACAGGACTTCATGACGCTGCGCGGCACGATCGAGGAGGCCTACCTGTCCCCGTATGTCGAGACCAGCCTCGAGCTCGGCGGCAGGCTCGGCTGGGCCGACGAGGACCAGATCCACCTGGTGGTCCCGCTGGTCTGGGACCGGGACTTCTCCTCCAACGTCAAGGACCTCACCGAGGTGGTGCTCGTGCTCCCCGACGGCACCGAGCTGCGTCCCGCCCAGGACCAGACCCGGATGTTCGGCAGCTCGCACCGCGACCCCGCCGCCACCTTCACCATCCCCGCCGACCTCGAGACCGCGACGGTGAAGATCATGCCCCGCTTCGGGCAGGTGCTGAACGACGACTTCGAGCAGGCCGAGGAACCGGTCACCGCGACGCTGACCTTCCTCTGAGGCGATCTGCCGACCGGTCACCGCGCACCGTGCCGGACAGCAGGCAGCCCGCCACCGGAGACCGGGGGCGGGCTGCTCAGCGCATCGGGTGGTCCGCTCAACGCGGAACCGACCCGAGCGGGATCACTTCTCGATGGTGACCGAGGTGATGACGACGTCCTCGAGAGGGCGATCACGCATATCGGTCTTGACGCCCTCGATCGCGTCGACGACCTTCTTGGA
>JAAZLF010000113.1 GCA_012799425.1 Actinomycetales bacterium
CTCCGAGCCGTGCGCCGCACGGGCGCCCGTGCGCAGGGGCAGGTCAGCTCGCGGCCTTCGCGTTCTTCTTCGCGTCGACGAAGGTCTTGTAGGCCTGGCAGACCTCACCGGGGTCTCCGTCCATCACGAGCTTGCCCTCGTGGATCCACAGCACGCGCGTGCACATGCTCTTGACCGTCGCCAGGGAGTGGCTGACCAGGAACACGGTGCCGGCGGACTGACGGATCTCGTCCATGCGCGCCTTGCTCTTGGCGCGGAAGTGGGCGTCACCCGTGGCCAGGGCCTCGTCGATCATCAGGATGTCCGGGACAGCGGAGGCGGAGATCGCGAAGCGCAGCCGCGCGCCCATCCCGGAGGAATAGGCCTTCATCGGCAGGTTCACGAACTCGCCGATCTCGGCGAAGTCGACGATCTCCTGGAAGCGCTCCTTGACCTGCTTGGTGGTCAGGCCCAGCGCGAGCGCGCCGATCATGATGTTGCGCTCGCCGCTGAGATCCTTCATGAGCACCGCGTTCACGCCGAGCAGCGCGGGGTTGCTGGCCACGTGGACCGTTCCTGAAACCGGCGGGATGAGCCCGGCGATGGCGCGCAGCAGAGTCGATTTGCCCGAGCCGTTCTCGCCGATGATCCCGATGGCCTCGCCGTGACGTGCCGCGAAGGTGACGCCCTTGATCGCCTTGACCTCACGGACGGGAGGCTGCTTCGCCCCGCGGCGCACGAGCCTGCCCAGCACGCCCCAATCGCGGCCGGGGCCGTGCCCCACCTTCTTCGCACCGAAGACCCGGTAGGAGACGTGCAGGTCGTTCACCATCAGGGAGAGGTGCTCGGAGGGGACCTCGACCACCGGGGTGGAGTCGAGATCCTCGGCGTCGACCTCGAAGTCGACCTCGTTCTCGATATCAGTCACGTCCGTACTTCTCCTCTCCGCCCCAGAACACCAGGAATCCGGCCACGGAGAACACGACGGCCCACACCACTCCCAGGATCCACATGGTCGCATCGGGGGTGTAGGCGGGCTCATCCAGCAGCGAGGAGCGCACCAGGTACAGGTAGACGGCCACCGGCTGATACTCCATGATCCATCCCCAGCTGAACTGGCTGAGGTAGCGATCGATCGAGAAGATGACGCCCGAGGCGTACATCAGGATCCGCATGAAGTGCGGCAGCAGGTTGTCCAGATCCGGGGTCATGGCGACCCAGCGCGCGACCATGAACGCGCAGCCGGTCGAGAAGATCCACATCAGAAGGATGGCCAGGGGCAGCAGCAGCCAGTAGGCGTCGATCGTGACCGCTCCGGAGAAGGGCAGGAACCCGGAGAGGTACGAGATCAGGATCATGACCACGAGCGCGGGCCCGAGGATCGTGAGCTCCGCGAGCACGCCGGCCACCGGCAGCACAGCGCGCGGGAACTTCACCGATCGCACGAGGTTCATGTTGTGGTTCAGCGAGTGGGCACCGGCCATCACCGAGCGCTCGAAGAAGCGGAACATGAACACGCCGACCACGATGAAGGCGATCGTGTTCTCGATGCCCTCACGGCCGATCTGCAGGAGGAACCCGAAGATCAGCACATAGACGGAGGCGTTGATGATCGGGGAGATCAGGGTCCACAGCTGGCCGAGATAGGTGTTCTGATTCTCGGCGTGGGCCTTGGACACGGCGAGCACCTGGATGAAGGAGCGACGCGCCCAGAGGTCCTTGATGTAGGGGACCAGCCGCGGCCGCACGCCGATGGGCTCGAGCTCGTTCCTGCGCACCGCTTCCTCGACGGCTGCGTCCTCGAAGGCACGCTCGATCGGCGCCGGCACCAGGGATGCCACGCGCGGCTTCGCCTCACCTGTGGTCAAATGACTGCTCCAATCTCGCCGGGACGTCTCGACCCCGCGAGGCCTCGGTCCGCTTGCCGTCGTGGCGTGAGCGCTGCCCGCGCGCCGTCGGGAGCGCGCGCCGACCCACTCTACGGCGGGGGTGCCTGCCCGCCCAACGACCGTGACCAATTCCCCTCGTCCACGCGGCGGGCCGCACCTTTTCAGACCGTGTCCGTGGGCTCTCCCGTGGGCGGCAGATCCTCCACGTCGCGCGGGTCGATCAGTCCCAGTTCCGTCTTCGCGACCTGCACGAAGCGGTCCGCGTAGGTATCACGGGGGATATCGCCGAGGTAGTAGGTCGCCCACTTCAGGCGCTCCTCGCGCCCAGGGTCGACCTCGATCAGGCTGTCGAGGGTCTCGTCGAGGTCGAGGAGCTCCTCCCCTTCCGCCACGAGCACGTAGGCCGCGCGCGCCATCGGGAACTGCTCCACGAACTCTTCGGCGCCGGTGCGCGGGGAGACCATGGCCAGCGGTTTGCCCGAGTGGAGGAAGTCCCCGACCACGGCCGAGACGTCGGAGATCA